>JBAVJE010000040.1:0-2661 GCA_049687615.1 Salinimicrobium sp.
TTTCAGCACTGTCTTTTTCAATCTCATTGTACAGGGACCCCCAGGTTCCAAGATCATTCCAGTCAAAAGAGGCAGCAATCACAAAAGTGTTGTCTTCTTCTTTTTCAAGAATAGCATAATCTATGGATATGTTCTGTGCAATCGCATAGTTTTTTTCTATAAACCCATTTTCTTCGGAAGTATTTAAAAGAACCTCTGCCTTTTCAAAGAGCTTATAGGTTTCCGGAAGATGCTTTAGGAACGATCTAGTGATAAAATCAACATTCCAAATAAAAATTCCGGCGTTCCAGAGGAAATTCCCCTGCTTCAGAAAATCTTTAGCCACTTCATAAGAAGGTTTTTCGGTGAACTTTTGAACCTTCTTAATTTTGCCATTTTTAGCACCCGAGTGTTGAATGTATCCATAGCCGGTATTAGGAAAGCTTGGTGCAATCCCTAAAGTAATGATCCTGTCACGTTCTTTAACCGCTTCAAACGCAGTTTCTATATCGCCGTCAAACGCCTTTTCATCTTCAATCCAATGATCGCTTGGAGCCATAAGCATCACCGCTTCAGGATTTCTTTTTTTAATCTTCATTGCCGCCAGCAGAACGGCCGGTGCCGTGTTCCTCATTACAGGTTCCAGGACGATCTGGTGCTGTTTTAACTGCGGAAGTTGTTCCCGGACAAGACTGTTATATCCCTGATTGGTGAGTACCAATATATTTTCTTCGGGCACAAGCGCGGTAAGCCTCTTGAATGTGGTTTGAATTAGAGTTTCACCCGTTCCCAGGAGGTCTCTGAACTGCTTGGGGCAATCTGCCGTGCTCACAGGCCAAAACCTGGATCCTATCCCACCTGCCATCAAAACTGCAAAATGATTCCTGTTCATATTTTCGTTACGTTAATTTGCTGTTCTCAAAAGCTCTACTTCAGCATTGGGCTGAAAAAGATAGATGCGGCCCGTCTTCACCTCCAGGCATTCATATCTCTTGATGCGTTTTTCACCTTTTTTAAAAACCTTGCCGTTATAAATGCGGAAGATGCTGCCGTGAGGGACTTCAAAAATATAGTTTTTATCGTTGCTTTGAGCATCAAAACGCTTCAATGCCACCGCCAAATGAGCATCTGTATCGCTGCTTGCCTTGGGATTCTTAAAATGCCTAGCCATAAAAGGCAAAAGTTCTGAAGGAAATATTTCAGGCCTTATGAAGGGCAACATGAGCCTTTGAAAAGTTTGTTTCCATTCGGTACCATGCGGTTTTATATTTCTTCCGAATTTCTCAAAGGCAACCAGATGGGCAATTTCGTGGACCAAAGTGATTAAGAACCTGTATTTATTAAGGTTCGCATTCACGGTGATCTGGTGCCCACCGTGAGGCATACGCCGGTAATCTCCATGCCGGGTTTTACGTTCATTAACGATCTTCAAATGAATCCCATTTTGCTCTATAAGCGCGAAAATTGGCTCTATAGCTTGTTGGGGAATGTATTTCTCAAGGATCTGCTTCATAAATTACGGAGTACTGTTGGAAACCTGCAACAATTTTCCATTGTAGAACTTATGACCTGTAAGAGCGAAATCTGCAATATATTCAGCCATTTCATTTGGCTGTAAAGGAGCTTTTAAACCGGGGAATGCCTCTTCCAGCATTTCAGTTTGCACCGCGCCTAAGGCCAAAACATTAAAAGACGGCCCATGATCCTTGTATTCTTCGGCGAGAAGTTCGGTCAAGGTAATCACCGCTCCTTTGCTGGAACTATATGCTGAAAGTCCGGGGAATTTAACGCTGCCCTGCACGCCTCCCATACTGCTTACCGTTACTACATGCGAATCCTTGTTCATGAAGGCTAACATTTTCCGCGTAAGTCCGGCAACCCCAAAGACATTGATTTTGTAAACTTTCTCCATTTCTTCTGAAGTGATCTCTATAAAAGGTTTTTTCACAATGGCTCCGGCGTTGTGAATCAACACGTCCACCTGGCCCCAGTTCTCTTTTACAAAATCTTCAGCTTTTTGAAGATCCTTCTCCTGCGTGATATCAAAAGAAAAGGTGTGGACATTCTTTAAGTTAAGATTCTTTGCAGGTTGCTCGTTCCTGGAAAGCGCAAGAATCTTGTGGCCTTTTTCGGAAAGCAACTTTACCAGTTCCAGCCCAATTCCTCTACTCGTTCCTGTAATAATAATATTCTTCATTGGATGATCTTTATTTCTTTTTCTTCAGCATTTGCCATTTTTCGCAACCCGGGCACAAGGGCTTCTACCAACTTATGCATATGCTCCATATCCAGCTCTTCAAACTCGTCTTTCACATGATGGTAATAGTCGTAATTATTGAAGTCAAAGGTGGAAACAGTATGTGAGGGAATTCCAAACTCCTCAAAAAAGGCATAATTGTCACTCCTTTTGAAAAGGTTAAAATCTTCGGCTCCGGGAAGCAGACCAAGCACCTGGTAATCTGAATTTCGATTAAAGACCCTGGCCAAATTAGATTTATGATATCCGGTGATGTAGGCGAGGTAATCTTTATTGGGCAATGGCACCCCAATCATTTCAAAATTGACCATCACATACGGCTTTAATCCCTGATGTTTAAGTTTTGAAGCCAGGTTTGCCGAACCCACCAGTCCTAATTCTTCAGCTGAAAAAAAGCTAAACAAAATGCTTCTTTTGGTATCTAC
>JBAVJE010000041.1:0-16881 GCA_049687615.1 Salinimicrobium sp.
TTGTAGGCATCAATGGCTTCCTCAATTTTTCCGAAGCTCTCATAGAATAGTGCCAATTCATGTTGTCCCGAAGGGAAATCGGAATTCATATCGAGAAACTGTAAATATTCATTTGTAGCTTTGGAATACGCCAAAGAATCCAGAACGGGTATTTGATTCATTAGGGATGCCCTTGCCGCATTAATTCGGACCAAGCGAATGCTGTCCCTTAAGAGCTCATCAATATAACCCGTTAGTTCTGAGGTCTGATAATTTGATAAAGCTTTTACTATTTCATTTCTAACCAGGGGAGATTTATCCTTTTGGTACTGTCGCAAAAAAACAAGGTCCCGGGACGTTAACGAACCTGTAGCTAACAGGCGGACAGCTGTGGCCCTGGAAATATCAGGATACTTATAATTCCTGATAAGCTTTTTTAGAGCACTACGATCTCCTAACTGCCCCGGAATCAATAAATCTGAAAAATGTTCTGTACGATCTTCACCAAAATTTTCAGCAATTTTTTTGCTCGCCCATTCGGCACTGCGCTCGGTATGGCATGAATTACAGGCATTGGGAGTACCATACAGCACTGTTTGGTCAGGTCTTGGAATTCTAAAGCTATGGTCTCTCCTAAAATCGTTTCCCATGTAGGTTTTTCCGGTCATATGGCAGTTGACGCATAGAGCAGCATCCGAATTTTCTTTATGCATATGATGAGAAGGCATATTGAAGCTGTTGTCGTGGCAGCCTAGACATAAATTATTTCCAGGTTCCCTGATTTTGGTGGTATGCACGTCGTGGCAGTCTATGCAGGAAACTCCTGAATGGTACATTTTACTTTGAAGAAAAGAGCCATAGACATAATCTTCGTCTCTAATCTGGCCATCATATTCATAGGTGGGATAAACAAGCAATTCCGGGGCGTAGTGATCCAGAAAATGGCCATTATAATCAAATTTTTGAGTGAGTTGAGCTCTTCTCGAATGACAGCGTGCGCATTTTTCCACGATTTCGGTGGAACTCATTTTTGAGTTCATGTACAATTCGGGTGGAGGTCCAGCCTCTTCCAGTTCTTTTTCGTAGTAAGAAGCATGTGCTTCTCCGGGGCCGTGACAGGCTTCACAGGCAACGTTGATTTCACTAAAAGTCGTTTGGTACTCTTCAGAAACCGGGTTAAAATTCTTTTCGAGATTTGTGGAGTGACAGTCGGCACACATCGTATTCCAGCGCATTGCACCCCCGGTCCAGTGCAACCAATCCTCGTGTGTAACCTCCAGTTCGTGTTCCAGGGAGAACCATTTATTTTTTTCTGAATTCCATGCAGACAGTAAAACCTGAAATTGTCCCTTCGGAAATTTTACCAGGTATTGTTGGAGGGGGGAAACTCCAAAGGTATAGGTAACCTCATAATCGTGGTACTCGCCATCGGGACCTTCTGTGTTCACGAAAAATTTTTCTCCCTTTTTAAAAAATCGGGTCACCACAGCTTTATGCTCAAAGGGAAAGTCGTTAAAATCCCCCAAAACAGTACTGGAATCTGCAATTTTCATGGCGAGATCATGCATGGAGCCTTTCCAGCCGTTGTATTCTTGACTGTGGCAGGTGACACAGTTTTTTGAACCTATAAAGCCGTCATGGTTTTCCTGTTTTGAAACGTTTATGTACTCATCTTTCTTATTGTCCCGGCAGCCGGAAAAAAGACAGCAGCATAGGAGAAAGATGCAAATTATGATAGGATAAGCCTGGTGTTGTGATCTTCTGAGGATTTTATACTTACGACTCATCTGGAGGAGAGAAGGATTTTCTTGATAAGCTCAAACTGTAAGATTTTGAGATGTGTCAAAGATAAAAAGCCATAATGATATTGACTGAAAAATTTCAATTAATCTTAGTTTCCGGGTGAGAGTTAAGAATTTCATTTCTCAATGCTCGTTTGAAAAAAAATAAATAAAGACCAGGATAAAGAAGCAGGAGATTTCCGGATTCTTTTTACTCAGTAGAAAAGGTCTTTCCGAATCTCGGGATAGTGAAAAAGGCATCAGCATTTTATTTCTCTCCTGAGTGATATAAGTCACTTAATATTTATTTGTAATACAGTAACTTAAAGAAGTAATTGAAAAATCTATGTAAGATGAAAAATTTATTGATTTTATTGGCATTTCTGGTTTTTAGCCCGGTTGCTCTGGAGGCTCAAGACCAGTTAAAAGATCAGGATCGGGATCAAACCCGATTAATGATGGTAGACGGAGATCTCTTGCAGATAAGGGATCGTGATCAGGTTCAACTAAAGGATAAAGTTACTCTTGATGACGGTACAGTCCTTAATCCCAACGGTCAATACGTAATGAAAAATGGTGAAAAAATGCGGTTGAAAGACGGGGAATTCATGGATATGGATGGAGCAAGGTACAATAATGAATATCAGTATAGAGTCAAGGTAATGCAGGAAAACAAAGGGCTTTCTCAGGAACAAATGAGAGAAAGAAACCAGAATAGAGTTCAGTTCGTGGCTATGGACGGAGAGGTTTATAAAATTAGAACCCAGGAACAATCTCGTTTACAAAACCAGATGACTCTTGGTGATGGAACCAAAATTAATCCCGACGGTACTTACCAAACAAGGGACCAAAAACAACTTCGTTTAAAAGATGGGGAATGCTTAAACATGGATGGGCAGAAATATCAAAACATGCTAGAGCATAGAAAAATGGTCATGCAGAAAAATATGAAGACCAATAAAAACATGAAAAAAGCCCAGATGCAGAAAAAGATGAAAAAAAATGTTCAGAAGAGTTCTGCAATTAAGAAAAGAGGAAACAAATAACCGGTATTTAAAGAGAGTTTTTTAGGAAACTCTCTTTTTTAATTATCAAAGTCATGAAACCTATTACTATTTTTTTCCTGGTATTCCTATTGATACAGGTAAATTTAGAAGCGCAAAACACTAATGAAGCCACCGATTTCTCCTATGCACTGGGTAATGTTAGCTATATGAGTGATGCGGTCTTTATGGGGCGTAGGGATTCAATTAAAGCGCCTTATGTCTTTTCATCCCTGGGATACTATGATAAATCTGGTTTTTTTGGGAACGCTTCTGCCTCTTACCTTGTTTCTTCAGAAGATCAAAGGTTCGATCTGTTCTTAATCAGTGCCGGATATCTTTTCTCAAAAAAAAATCTTAGTGGCGGAATATCGGGTACTAAATATTTTTTTGATGAAGAAAGTTATAATGTGCAGTCTGAGATTGAAGCTGACATTACTGCTATGGTTGCTTATGACTTTAAAGTCACCGAAATCACCCTTAGTGCAATAAGTTATTTTGGTAGTGACAGTTCTTCAGATTTAGTTGCGAGTTTGAAGCTCGACCGTACCTTTTATGCCATGAATAAGAAGTTATTGATTATGCCGGCACTGGAACTACAGGCGGGGACCCAGTACTTTTATGAAGAATACTATAACACCAGCAGGCTGGGTAACCGCAAAGGAGGAAATGGAAAGCAGGGGCCGGCAAGTAGCCCAAAGGGCCCCGGCAAAATGCAAGATGAGATAATTACTACAGATGTAACGATATCAGAAGCCTCGGAATTCAACATTCTGAATTTGGAAGCCAGCCTTCCTTTACAATTCTACCACAAACAATTTATTTTCTCCTTTACTCCGGTCATGGCATTTCCGCAGACTCCCGCCAGTATAACCACAGATACCGGGATTTATGAAGAAGATCTTGAGAACATTTTTTACTGGAGTGCCGGAATAAGTTACTGGTTTAAGCTTTAAGTTAGCCGAAGATCCTAAAATCAGGAAAAGCCAGGAGAGTTAAAAACTTCCGGGCTTTTTTCATACCGTATAGTAAGATAAAACTACTAGAGGAAATCATACATGTTTATTACTTAGATTGAGGGAGAGAAATATTTCATTGGGGTATTGTTGTGAGAACTGTTTCTTAGCGGTAAGAATCTAGAGGTTGAAAAAGTTGTGCGATTTAATCAAAATTTTACTAATGCCGTGAAATAAAAGAGGAAAAGGATTTCGTTCTTAAACAGTAAAAAATCCTGTCATAACTTTAGTTTCCGGATAATAAAGATGGTCCGCAGTTTTCTGCGGACCATTTAAATTTTTCTACAGGGAAGCCTTATTTATGTCCTCCGCCACCGTTACCGCTGTTTCCACCGGAACCACCACCATGGCCGCCACCACTACTGCCGCCACCACTATTGCCGCCGCCGCTATTGCCGCCGCCGCCGTTTCCGCTGCCGGTAGTTCTTTTACCTATGTAGATGTCCATATAGGTAAGGTTGTTTGTAGGATCTATAACACCTGATCCGCCACTTTCACCTTCTTCAGCAATTGTTATCTCCTCTTCTTCCTCGATGGGAACAAGGATCTCTGCTTCGGTAATGAAAGTGTTTAAACCTGGAGAATTAGGAGCAGTCTCGTCAAAACTATAAGTAATCCTGTAGTATCCTTCGCCATCGTTCAGCTTTTTCATATCCCAGGTATATCCATATATAATTTTACCTTTTACGTTAACTTCAGCATTAAAATAGCCGGGCCCATCTTGTGCATTATAAATCACCTGGTTTAAAATTGGCTCGTTAATAAGAGGTTCGTCCCCTCCATTATCTATCCATTGGTAAGTGTCAATGTCCCAGGTTAACCCATTCAACCTCGGATCATCCCGGAGTGTATTGAGTTTTTGAATGGTCATCCTGGCGTGAGTAGAGTAAACGGTAGCCTGGTCGCCCGTAACGTTCTCGAACATAATATTACCGGCCAGGTCAGTTTGCATTCCATGCACCTCATCTGTACCCCAACCTGAAACATGTCTCATCGGGTATTGAAGAACGGGAACAGTTTCTCCCTGATCTGCTACATTTTCATACAACACCAATTCGGTACGTACCTTAGAATTGATTGTCCAGTTTATTGATTCCAAATTATCGCCCCAGTCTATAAAATCTACGAATACCTCATTTAATGCAGCCGCATTATAAGCTTCCCAGAAGTTTTTTGCGTCTTTTTGAAGGTAAGCCCTAAAGACATCTTCACCGGGTACTTCGTTCGGATCTAAACATGATAAATCACCAGAAGGACTGGGGGCGCAACTGAAAATAGGGGATGTAGGCTCTGTTGGTTCAGGGCCCCATACGTACCACCAGATTCCGTCAAGAAGAACATTTTCATCTTCTGCTAAACCAGGAGGAGGGTTTGTAAGTGTTTTTGATATACCTTCTGCCCAAATAACCGGGAAAGAAAGGTTGTTTCCTGTTACTTCTACAGCAGGATCCTTTTCTCCGCCGCCACCGCCACCGGGTGCGTTGATTACTGCTTTGGCATCTATGCCTTGCATTTCCATCTCTTCTTTTTCACATCCAGTGAAGGAGATTAATACAGCAAGAATGACCGTTTTTAGTAAAGCTTCTAATTTCATTTTTAAAGATTTTGAGTTGTGAGTTTTCTATTTAAGTTAATGGATTAGAAGGACTCAAGGAGTAACCAATAAACTACCTCTTGCAGACTTAAAATATTCAACATCAAGATGAAAATCACCTTTTTCAAATGAAGTATGGCATCACTCTAAATTCTCAATGAGTATTTTGTATGAAATCTTATTGCCATTTTTCTATTCTTAAATAACAATGATCGTTTTTTTAATTAAAAAGTTAACTATTTGTTATATAAATAGTTGTAAATTAAAAAAATGACTTTTGTCATGATATAGATGAACTTAAGATTCTATATTACTATATCTCTGAACCATTTTAAAAAGGAAACCTATGGAAAATTTAAATTTTACCACAGCTTGTTTTCCTCCTCAAATTCCCAAATATTTCCGGGAAAAGGCTGATGTGCTTATCTTTAAGAAAGGACAATTGGTTTATCAAGAGGGAAGTACCCCATTAGGAGCTTATTTTGTGGACAAAGGGAAAGTGAAAATCAGTAAAACCGGGAGTCTTGGAAAGGAAAAAATAGTTAGAATCGTAAAAGATACTGAGCTTTTAAGCTTCTCTGACCTTTTTTCCAGGGGTAGGTATAGTACTACCGCTGAGACTCTTGAAGAATCTTACCTTCTTTTTGTTTCTAAAGAGGATTTCTGGGAAATTCTTAAAACTCATCATGACATATTCTCTGTTTTACTCTTTCAATTGGCCCAGGATATTAGCAAAATTGAAGAAACTGCTGCCGATTTAGCATATAAACCGGTAAGGGGACGCCTTGCCGATGCGATTTTAGCTTTGGATAATGATTTTAATGGGAAAGCCAATTCTACTCATTCTATTCGTTTATCCCGGGCAGATCTTGCAGGTTACATAGGTACGGTCAAGGAAACGGTGAATAGGTTGTTATCAGAACTCAGAGAAGAAAAAATTATTTTCACCTCGGGGAGCCGAATAAAAATTAACGACATAGATAAGCTCACAAGGATTAGTAATCTATACAGGTGAATTCGTAATTGATTTAAATTTTTCCAGAAGCTCTAACCAAATCAGTAGACGTATTTTTTATTCTTTTGCTGAGACTTGAAAACATCAAAAAAATTGCGGGAGAGATCCTGTGATTCTTTTTTCGGTGGATGGAAATTAAGCTATAGATGAGATAAGCTCATAAGTTTTAAGATCACGGGAAATTTCTTCAGAAATCCCGTTGAAATTTTAAATAAACTATGAGTCTGATTAACTAACCTACAAGAGAGGCGGAATTGCCAAGGATTTGGAGCAAATTGAAATGGAGAAAACCTTTTATAGTGTTTAGAGTACCTCTGATGTTCGAACACCCCAACAAGTTAGGGTAGTTCTGCGGCTGACGGAGAATGCCTGAACACTTCAAAAGTGATCTTTCCAACCTATTCCAATATGTTGTACACCACCCAAAAATTTAAACTTTTTTCCTTTTGTATTCCTTAACAAAATTTTAAGTTAGCCCTTGAATAAACAAGGTATTAATTGATTTGGTGGGGTGAATGAGCTGGGTACATATTTTATTGTAAAGGCCCTCAAAAATGGGGATCTTTCGGCTTATGAGAAAATATATAAAGCTTATTATTCACGCCTCTTCAACTTTGCCAAAAAATTCCAATCTACTTCTTCTGAGCCTGATGATTTTGTGCAGCAGACTTTTATGACCCTCTGGGAGAAAAAGGAACTGCTGGATGAGAATGTACTATTGGAGAAACAGATCTATGTGATCTGTAAGAATATTATCCTCAATCTTATAAAAAGAGAGCAGAAAATTCAGGCTTATTCTAAATTAGATGACTTTTTGCTTTATTCCGTGGAAGATCAGTCCACAACAGAAGAATTAAATGAAGAAGATAACTGGAAAAAGAATAAATTAATCTCCCTCATAGATCAGCTCCCCGAAAAGAGAAAAGAGGTTTTCCTGCTTCATAAATTCAACAATCTTACCTATGAAGAGATTTCAGAAAGCCTTGGAATCTCAAAGAAGACCATCGCCAACCATATTTATCTTGCCTCGGCTTTTATAAAAGAAAGAATTTAAATTTTTTTTCCTTTCCCTTAGGAACATTTCATTTCTCGATTGTTATAGATATAGATAACAACATTAAGAGGTTGACAAATTCTGATCACGAAATTACGAAAACGATTAAGGAGGCCTGGAATTCTCCATATCTAGAGGTTTCGAATAAATCTATAGATCATTCCTGGGAAAATTTTAAAAGTAAGCTGCCACAAGGGCGAAGAAAAAAGCATAGTATAAGACTCTATAAATACTATGGTGCGGCTGCCGTTTTCATTGCCTTAATTGCAGGATATTTTTTCTTCAGTTTGTATAATCCAATTACTGATGTTTATAATGATGCGTTAGTTGACAAGGAAGTAATTCTTCCAGATGGAACTTTGGTCCTGCTTAAAAATAACTCCTCCATTTCTTATCCTGAAAATTTTGAGACCAGGGATGTTAACCTAAAAGGAGAAGCCTTTTTTGATGTGGTGCGGGATACCCTTAGGAGGTTTCAGGTGAAAACCAAAGCTACCACCACTACAGTACTAGGTACTTCTTTTAATGTAAAGTCAGAAGAAGGATTAAACGATGCCACGGTAAGCCTTTTTTCCGGAAGGGTGCTGGTATCAGTCAAAAACAGGGCAGAGTCCTGGGCATTGATTCCCGGAGAAAGCTTCGTTTATAAAAAAGGGCGTGCTTCTGTAGAGCGATTTGAAACCATTCTTTCCTTTGAAGCAGGCAATAAGTTTATTGATGTGAATTATGTGGAACTTGATAAGGTAATTGAATTTCTGGAAAAACGCTACGGTTATGAATTCGAAATGGGATCTATTCCTGGTTATAAACGGGTGACTTTAAGGATCAACAGAGCAGACTCTCTTGAACAAATATTAAATGTATTGTCAATAATAAACAACACCGACTATGAAATGAACCCTACTGAGAAAAAAGTAAAACTATTTAGAAAGAAAAAAGAGTCCACCACGATCAAATAGAGAACTCTTTTTTAAAAAAATGTAAAAAAAGCTGACGACTTATTAAAAGGTCGACGGGCTTTCTATATCCAAATTTAAAGAATTTAAAAATGAAGAAACTAATTTTCATCTTGTTTTTTTGTTGGTCAATGGCGGGTTTTTCGCAGGAAATTTCTGTTTCCTTCCAAAATCCTACTCTTAGCCAGATAATTGCTAAAATAGAAAACAAAACCGATTATAAATTTGCCTTTGCCAGTACCATAGACATTAAGAAGCAGGTCCCCGGCTCTTTCAG
This sequence comes from Salinimicrobium sp., assembly GCA_049687615.1. Classification (GTDB taxonomy): domain Bacteria; phylum Bacteroidota; class Bacteroidia; order Flavobacteriales; family Flavobacteriaceae; genus Salinimicrobium. Next base: position 8,716 of record JBAVJE010000041.1, read on the forward strand.
TTTTGAAAATAAAGATCTGGACGAGATTTTAAAACAACTTTCATCGGCAACGGCATACACTTTTTCCAGAGTCGGAAATAATATTACTATTTCTCTCGACCCCGTTCAGAAAACCGAGCAGGGAACAATGAGAGGAAAAGTGCTTGATCAGACTGGAATGCCTCTTCCGGGGGCAACAATTTTGGAAAAGGGAACCTCCAATGGTGTCACTACAGACTTTGATGGGAATTTTTCGATTGAAGTTTCTGGTGCTCAGGCCACCTTGCTTATCTCTTATGTTGGATTTGAGACACAGGAAGTATTATTTGATACCTTATCTTCACAAACAATCAGCCTGCAGGAAAGTGCCAGCACTCTTGACGAGGTTGTCATTACAGCACTTGGAATTAAGAGGGAAGAGAAAGCTCTTGGTTATGCAACCCAGAAAGTACAAGGGGAGGCTTTAAGTACGGTAAAAGGGGTAGATGTCGGAACGTCCCTAACCGGTAAGGTAGCGGGTTTGTTGGTGAAGAACAGCACCGAATTTACCGCCGAACCTGAAATACAGTTAAGGGGAGAAAAGCCTCTTCTGGTAGTTGACGGAGTTCCTTATGGTAATATGAGTTTGAGGGATATTCCTTCTGATGACATTGAGACTATAGACGTGCTAAAGGGTGCTACAGCCTCTGCCTTATATGGATACCGAGGACAAAGTGGGGCGATCATGATTACCACGAAAAAGGGTAGCTCCCGGCAGGGCTTAAGTGTTTCGCTTAACAGTAGCACCATGTTCACAGCCGGTTATCTTGCTATTCCTGAAACACAGTCTACTTATGGAAGAAAGATCAATACCAGTACCAACACTTATGTGAGATCTGGTAATGGATCCTGGGGTGCTCCTCTGGAGGGGCAGGAAGTGATACAATGGGATCCTGTAACTAAATCAATGCAGGCTATGCCATATCTTCCCCGTGGAAAGGATAACTTCAGTAACTATCTTGAACAGGGCCATATTCTAAACAACAACATTAGTGTAGTGCAGCAGGGAGAGAATGGAAATTTACGTTCTTCTGCTTCCTGGATCAATACTAAAGGCCAGTACCCGAATTCTCAATTTGACAAGTTGACTTACACCTTAGCGGGTGAAATGAAACTTGATAAATTCAAATTGTCGTCTTCGGTTTCCTATAACAAACAAAATTCTCCCAACATTGGATTTAGCGGGTATACAGGTTATGACCCAATGTATAATATTCTGGTATGGGCCTCCCCAGATTATGATGTAAGAGACTATAAAGATTACTGGTTAACAGAAAATGAGGAGCAGAACAGTAGTTACACTTCTATCAATAACAACCCGTATTTTGACCGGTATGAAAGGATTCATGAGCTTGATAAAGATATCTTCAATGGATTTATCTCTGCACAATATGAATTTGCTCCCTGGCTAAATGCCACTTTGCGATCTGGTTATGACACCTATACCAACCGCCAGGTAGTAAGAATTTCGAAAGGATCCTTCCAGGGAGGGGGTACCTCCACTGTAATTGAGAACGGGTCCCAGATCTGGGGTGAATCCCAAAAAGGTTCCTATAATGTGGGAATTGGACGAGGGTATAGTATCAATAATGATTTTATCCTTACTGCAGAACATGATTTTGGTGATTTTACCATTGATGGTTTGGCCGGGGGAACTATTTTTTATACTCAGGATGAAGGTATCGAATCCAGGACTCAGGCAGGTTTGTCAATCCCGGCCTTTTATTCTCTAAAAGCGTCTATTAATCCTCCGGCAGTAAGTTCCCGTTTATATAAAAGACAGGTTAATAGTGTCTACGGAAGACTGGCTTCTTCCTGGAAGGATGTTGCCTTTATTGAAGGAACCCTTCGTAACGACTGGAGCTCAACCTTACCCGAGTCGACCCGTTCTTATCTATATCCTTCTGTAGCTTCCAGTTTAGTTGTTTCTGAACTTTTGCCCGAAATGACCTGGTTGTCATTCTGGAAACTTCGCGGCTCCTGGACCACCTCCAAGACTCCTGCAAACATCTATGAGATTAACAATATCTACAATATTACCACCAATGCCTGGGGTAACCTGAGTTCTGCTACTTTTCCAAATGTGATACGAGGTACAGATGTGAAACCGGAATCTTCCTCTACCATTGAAGTGGGTACAGTTTTCAATGTTTTGAACAACCGTGCAAAATTTGACGTGACCTACTATTCTAAAAAAATGTATGACTTTTTAAGATCCGCAGGTATTAGTCCGGCATCAGGTTATAGTGCAAACTATGTAAACACAGATGAGGAAATTACCCGGAGAGGACTGGAGATTGCGGCCAACTTTAATCCGGTGCGCACCGAGGACTGGCGATGGGATGTTTCTTTAAACTGGTCAAAATATGCACGATACTATACTCAGTTAGATGAAGAATTCTCACCAGACCTACCGTGGGTAGCCGAAGATGAGCGTGTAGACCACTTTACTTTAAATGACTTCCAAAGAGATCAGGAGGGGAATATAATCTATTTAAACGGACTGCCTCAGTATGAACCTTTCCATTCCCTGTATGGATATTCAGATCCTGACTGGATCTGGGGACTGGGAACAGCTTTAAAATATAAGGATTTCACTCTGAATATCTCGGTTGATGGTCGTGTAGGCGGGCTCGCACAAACTACTACAGAGATGTATATGTGGCAATCAGGTAACCATCCTGATTCTGTTACAGAAGAACGTTATCTTGACGCGACTACCGGTACGGCCAATTATGTTGGCGACGGGGTTAAAGTAATCTCAGGAGAAGTTACCTATGACACTTATGGCAATGTGACCAGCGATACCAGGGAATTTGCCCCAAATGATGTAGCGGTAACCTATGAGAACTGGGTAAAAAGAGCTCATAAAGGAAACGCCTGGTGGGGTCCGCCTTCTCCGTTTGAGACTTACAGCACAACATTTGTAAAGCTTCGGGAAATGAGTATATCCTATAATTTCCCTGAATCCTTTAATAAAATGATTGGAACTTCCTCCGGCTCAGTTTCAGCCATAGGGCAGAACTTGGCATTGTGGGCGAAGGACTTTAAATATTCTGATCCCGATGGTGGTTCTGAAAATTTCAGTGATCCGTCTCAGCGCTATATAGGATTAAATGTGAACCTTACTTTTTAAGGTCATATAATTAACAGAGGAAGAGAATTTAAAATTTTAAAATGATGAAAAAATTTAAAATATTTTTCAGTGGATTAGTGGTTTTTTCGCTGCTTTTTGCCACAGGATGTGAGGATGATTTTGACGAAATAAATACTAATCCCGATACCACCACCCAAGCCAGTGCTTCATTATTATCTACCCAGATAATTCTTAGTATTGCTCGTTTTCAGGGAGATGCAAAGGCCTTAATTTCAGAAAGCGCTCTACCTAAATATGTAGGCTATGCGAACGAAGGTCAGATGGGAGCGCAATATAATTCCATAGGGAGTTCAGGCTTTGGAGGAATGACCATCCTTCCTGATGTCGAAAAGATGGTAGAATATGCAGAAGGAAGTCTTGCAGTAGATTCATATAAAGGACTTGCAAAGTTCGCCAGGGCCTATATGTTCTATAACCTTACTATGGAAATGGGAGACATTCCTTACAGTGAAACAGGAAAAGGGGCCAATGGAGAATACAGTCCGGCCTATGACCGGCAACAAGATGTTTTTCTGGGAATTCTAAAGGAACTGGAAGAGGCAGATGCCTACTTTGCAGCAGGGAAAACCTTCGCCGGAGATCCTACTCCATTTAACGGAGACCCGGAAATGTGGAGAAGAGCAACCAATTCTTTCAGGTTAAAAGTTTTGATGAGTCTAAGTCCCAAAGCTGAAGTATTGGATGTTCCCTCCAGGATCCAGGCGATTGTAAATGAAGGCTATCTTTTTGAAAATCCCGGAGATTACTGGGGTCTTGAATATTCTTCCCAAAACCCGCATCCCCTCTATAGCACCAATGATCTCTTTACCAGCAAAACCGTCCTAAGCTCTACTCTTGTAGATAACCTTAAAAGGTTGAACGATAGAAGGTTATTTTACTTTGGTGAACCTGCGGGTGTTAAGTTGCTTGAGGGCGTACCGGAATCTGATGAAGATGCGTACGTTGGGGTGGATGTTTCCATGGAATATGCCCAAATGAATACAATGCATAGTAATGGGGAGTTTTCTCTTATCAATCTCAGATATCTCAACCTTGAGAACAGTGAACCCAGAAGATTGCTAAGTTATGCCGAACAACAATTGATCCTTGCAGAAGCTAATATTAGGGGGTGGATAACCGAAGGTAATGCAGAAAATTACTACGAAGAAGGAGTGAAAGCGGCTTTGTCCTATATGCTGAACGTACCTGAAGATTTTACTAATGGCAACCCAATCGACCAGGGATATATCAACGATTATTTTACCGGTGAGGCCGCCTTCGCAGCTAATAAAGACGAGCAGCTTCAACAGATCTGGATGCAGCGTTATATCCTAAATTTCCTTGTAGACGGCCAAACCAGTTTCTTTGAGTACCGCAGGACCAATTATCCGGTATTTCCTATCAATCCTGAGACCAGTCTTAACGAGAACAACAAGAATGGCCTTCCGTTAAGATGGTTATATCCGGGTTCTGAAGCAACTTATAACAGAGAAAATTTAGAGGCGGCCCTTGAACGCCAGTATGATGGTTATGACGAGATAAACAAGAAAATGTGGTTACTTAAGTGATGTATAAATGACGATCATTAAAAAGATTATTAATAATATCCTTATTCTTTTCATGCTCACGGGCCTGGTGGCCTGTGAGCAGGATAAGCAAGCATGGGATTTGGTGTGGAGTGATGAATTTAACTATCAAGGCTTGCCAGATGAAAGCAAATGGAGTTATGATACCGCGGGAAATGCTTGGGGCTGGGGTAATCATGAAGCCCAGTTCTATACAGAGAGGGACAGCCTTAATAGTTATGTAAGCGACGGAACCCTCAAAATAAGGGCTGTCAGGAAAGACATGGGAGGGAAGAAGTATACCTCAGCAAGGCTTATTACTGAGGGGAAGGGAGACTGGAAATACGGAAAGGTTGAAGTAAAAGCCAAACTTCCTGAAGGAAAAGGCACCTGGCCGGCGATATGGATGCTGTCATCTGATGCTTCTCTTAAGTGGCCCGACAGGGGAGAGATCGATATTATGGAACATGTTGGATTTGATCCTGACACCGTATTTTCTACCGTACATACAAAAGATTTCAATCACATTCTGGGTACCCAGGTAGGGAAGAAAATGTACCTACCCACTGCAACCTCCAAATTTCATGTCTATACCCTGGAATGGGAAGAAAATGAGATCCGTTCCCAGGTAGACGGGAAAGAATACTTCACCTATAAAAATGAGAATAACGGAGTCGGGGCGTGGCCATTTGATAAAAGTTTTTACCTGCTTTTAAATTTAGCCATTGGAGGTGGTCTTGGAGGACAACAAGGTATTGACAATAATGCTTTCCCACACACCTTTGAGATCGATTATGTAAGGGTGTACCAGAAAATATAATTTAAAATACGTGGATAATCCTGATCCTATTTCTCGAAATCCTTACTGGATATGCAGATGATGAGCGTATTATTATTAATAGTAAAATCTATAACCCAAACTAAACCCTGCCTGAGGTTTTAAATTGGGATTCCTATTTTAAAAAATAGGGCTCTTCGGTTGCTGGGATCTTTTTCCCTACATCTTCAGTGACCAATGAGGAGCCCTTTTTTAATTACGTTGGACCTATAACAACAGATTATTGGTCATCTCAGGCGTAATACTTTTATCACCTAAAAATTAAAATGATGGAAAAAATAAAAAATATATTGATCCTTTGTCTTACTTGTACAGTAATGTATTCTTGCGGAGAAAAGATTGACAGAGCAGAAAATACTTCAGAAGCAGAGCAAAAGCTGGAAGTGCAGGGACACCGTGGCGATCGGGGGAGTTATCCCGAAAACACCTTGCCTTCCTTCTATAGCGCTGTGGAAAAAGGAGTAGATGTTTTAGAGTTGGATGTTGTGATTTCAAAAGATAGAAAAGTAGTTGTTTCTCACGAACCTTTTATGTTTTCCCGGTATATGCTGGATTACAATGGAGATACCATAGCTAAAGCGGAAGAAAGGAATTATAATTTTTTTGAAATGACCTACGACAGTATCAGGAAATTCGATGCGGGTTCAAAGGGGAATAAATTGTTTCCCCAACAACAAAAGATGAAATCCTATAAGCCTCTTCTAAGTGAAATGATAGATAGTGTTGAGAAATTTATAAGAAAAAACAATCTGGATAGGATAAGGTATAATATCGAACTGAAATCTGGCAAAAACTTGTATGGAAACTATCAGCCCTATCCTGAGGAATTCGTAAACCTTGTAATGGATGTGGTTAAAGCAAAAAATATTGAGACGCACAGTAATATCCAATCATTTGATGTAAGGGTTCTTAACTACCTGCACCGCGCCTATCCCCAAATGAAAACGGGTTATTTGGTTAGTACCACCGGAATTCAAAAAAATCTCGATAAACTGAATTTTAAACCGGATTCCTATAATCCTTATTTTGGTTTGGTAAAATCAAAAGAATTCGTTGATTCGATTAAAGGTATGGATATGACATTAATTCCCTGGACTGTGAATAAACATGAAGATATTCAAAGAATGATCGACCTGAAAGTGGATGGTCTTATTACAGATTATCCCGAAAGAGCTATAGAAAAGCTTTAACTATTGAATAGGGAAAGATCTGTACCGGGATACAATTGAAATTTAGGACATCATTTCTGTTGTATCCGGTAATTTTTGATAACCCTAAAGTTCCTTGATATTTTGCTTTCCGTGTCTTCCTTTGAGCTAAAGGGAACTAAATTTTATATTTTGTTTTCCTAAGAAATCCATATTAAGCTGTCATAATCTTTTTATATTCATTTTTTTTAAAGAGAAATAATCAGCCTTTATGCGCATCAAAAATGCACATCAGAATAATCTGAAAAATATTGATCTAAGTATTCCTGAGAATCAACTCATTGTAGTGACCGGTCTGTCGGGTTCAGGAAAGTCGTCGCTGGCGATGGACGTTATCGCGAATGAGGGTTACCGCTTTTTTTTGGAAAGCCTCCCGGCATATAACCGGAATGCGCAGTTGATACCCACGGCTGAGGTTGATGATATCGAAGGCCTGCCGCCGGTGATCAAGGTGGAGCAGTCGAAACGCTTCCAGTCCATCACCGCTACTTTTGGCACCCTGTCTGAGCTTGCTGCTGTCTTCAGGATCTTATTTGCCCGCTATTCCGGCGAGAAGAGCATGAGCAAATCTCTCTTTTCTTTTAATCACCCAAAGGGGGCTTGCGAGCGTTGTCATGGAATTGGCCAGGCGGAATTTATCGACATTAAAAAACTGGTAGGAGACGAGAACAAAACCCTGAGGGAAGGAGCCATCACCACTACCTTGCCAAACGGCTATATCGTCTATTCCCAGGTCACGGTTGATGAATTGAACAAAGTGTGCAAGGCCCATGGCTTTAGTGTAGATATTCCGTGGAAGGAACTAAGCGTAGAGCAAAAAGATGTCATTTTAAACGGAAGTGAACGCATCAAGGTATTTTACGGGAAACACAGTATAGAGTCACGGCTGAAATGGAAAGGCCTGAAAGCGAAACCGCGGGAGGAAGGTTTTTATAAAGGAATTCTGCCTATCATGAGCGATATCCTGAAAAGGGACCGTAACCCCAACATCCTGAAATTCGTTAGTTCAAGACTTTGTCCCGATTGTAAGGGAGCGCGAATAAAAGCGGAACACCTTAAATACAAATGGCAAGGACTGAATTTTCAGGCATGGATGGAGCTGCCCTTACATAATTTGTACACCCGACTTAAAAGTCAGGGCTATTCAAGTCAGGGCTATTCAAGTCGGGGCTATTCAACCGGGGAACAGAAATTGGTCGACAAGATCTGTACGCAAGTTTTCGATCTCATTCGGCTGGGGATGGAGGAATACAGATTGAGTACCCCGAGCAGCGAGATCTCTTCGGGAGATGCGCAACGCATCAGGTTGATCAAACAGCTGAACTCTAACCTGCAGGGAATTTTGTACGTTTTTGATGAACCTTCCATCGGTTTGTCTGAAGATTACCAGGAGTATTTACG
>JBAVJE010000042.1:0-1963 GCA_049687615.1 Salinimicrobium sp.
TAAAGCCAACGAAAAAAGTTTCGTTGATTCCTGTATTTTTATTTCTTATTTTCTTGATTCGATTTTTAACCCTTAAAAATGCAATTTTTGAAAAAATATTGGCTTTACATTTTGGCTGCCGGCATTACCATCTTTGGTCTCATTACCGGGTGGTATTTGTTTATTTTTCTTGTCATACCGTTCGGTCTTTTTGGCTCCCGGAAAAAAGATAGTGGTGATTAAGTTAAAGTTATACTAAACCCACAAAGGCATTTGCAAAGGCGGCCCTTCAAGCGTATTTTAAACTGAAAGTTAAAATCAACAGAATATGAAACAAAAAGGAACATTATCTGAAACAATAAATATGTTGCGTCTCGAAGAAGGTTATGAAGAAGACTTCAACCTACTGGACAAAAAGATGAATTCGGAAGCGGAAAAACAAGAGTTTCTAAATCAGGATTTTGTAGTAGACGAAGTGTATCGATTTGAAGGACCTTCAAATCCCGGCGACGAATCAATTCTTTACGCCATAAGCACTTCTTCCGGTCGTAAAGGAGTTCTTGTTGATGGCTACGATTATTCCGGCGGGCAAGTGTCTGAGGAGCTTATGAAGAAACTCAACCTAAAGAAAAATAGACCAATAGAATAATTCTATTAATTACCATTTGTTTCCAACGCAACTATTATTATTTTGAATTTTAATCTTAAAAACCAATAAATAAAAATTATGAGTTACCTAGGACTTGACGAAAAGAAAACTTCTAATACTGTTAAGGAATTAAACGTTCTTTTGGCAGACTATCATTTGTATTATCAAAAGCTCAGAAATTTTCACTGGAATGTTAACGGAAGTAATTTCTTTGACCTACATGAGAAATTTGAGGAGCTATATGATGATGCTAAAATAAAAATAGATGAAATTGCTGAACGGGTACTCACTCTGCGCATGAAGCCCACCAGTAACCTTAGTGAATATCTTGAAAAAGCCAATGTGAAGGAATCAGAAAATGATCTTCAAGATTCAAAAATGATCAAAACACTTTTGGAAGATCATGGTACATTACTCAAACAACTGAGAAAAGTAGTGAAAGTCGCTGGAGACGGTGGTGACGAAGGAACTATCGACCTTATAGGAGGATACATTCGTGAACTTGAAAAAACGAGTTGGATGCTTGAGGCCTGGAAAATGAAAACTTCAGAAAAAGCTAAAACCGTATAATTTCTTAAATGGCAGAAGGCTTCAATTTACATGATTCCGTAGAAGGAATCTGGGAAAAATTAGGTGAATGGATGGATTCTTTGATCCTGAGTTTACCTAATTTTATTTTGGCGGTACTTGTCTTTACTATTTTCATAATTGCGGCAAAGTACATAGGTAAACTTTTGAACAAAATCCTGAGGCATGAAGTAAAACAAGACTCCATTAGGGAGATTACCATTAAAATCATTAAAGTGGTGGTCATTGCCGTCGGATTTTTTGTTGCTCTTGGACTACTTAATCTTAATACTATTCTCACCTCTGTTCTTGCCGGTGCAGGGGTTGTTGGTCTGGCAATAGGTCTGGCGCTTCAGGGAACCTTAAATAATACTTTTTCGGGAATTTTGCTAAGTTTCCTTCCTGAACTGCAAATTGGGGATTGGATAGAAAACAACGGCTACGCCGGAAGAGTTGCCGAAATAAATTTGCGAAGTATTGTCATCCAACAAGCCGATAATAATTACGTCGTCATACCAAATTCACAGGTGATCGAAGCCCCGTTTAAGAATTTTTCACGCACAGAGAGATCGAGAGTAATGTTAGATTGTGGCGTAGCTTATAATTCAGATCTTGAGTTTGTAAAGGAGCTTACGGTAAAAACTATTCAGGAAAATTTCTCTCAAAACATGGAAGAGGAGGTTGAATTTATTTATAAGGAATTTGGTGACAGTTCCATTAATTTTGTCGTTAGATTTTGGACACCGGCGACAACCAACCGTGAAATTC
>JBAVJE010000043.1:0-7631 GCA_049687615.1 Salinimicrobium sp.
CATGCTGCCCGGGTTTGATCACGTTCATAACTTCATCATTCGCCAAAACTGCCGAAACGGGATAAAGCCCTCCTGAAATCGCTTTTCCAAGGATAAGCATATCAGGCTTAACCCCTTCGTGATCAACAGCTAAAAGCTTTCCGGTACGTGCGATCCCGGTTTGAACTTCATCGGCAATAAAAAGCACGTTATGCTCTTCACAAAGTGCTTTAGCTTTCTTCAGAAAACCTTCAGAAGGCACATAAACTCCGGCTTCTCCCTGAATTGGCTCCACAAGAAATGCGGCGATGTTAGTGTTGCTATTGAGTGTTTCCTCCAGCGCATCGATGTCATCGTAAGGAATCTTAAGGAAGCCCGGAGTATAAGGTCCAAAATTCTTGCGGGCATCTTCGTCGTTTGAAAAAGAAATGATGGTTGTGGTTCTTCCGTGGAAGTTGTTCTCACAAACAATGATCTGAGCTTCAGTTTCGTTTACACCCTTTTTTTCATAAGCCCATTTCCTACTTATTTTTATTGCAGTTTCTACGGCCTCTGCGCCGGTGTTCATTGGCAACAGTTTATCAAAACCAAAATACTCGGTCGCATATTTCTCATACTTTCCAAGTACATCGTTATGGAAAGCCCTTGAAGTAAGTGCCAGTTTTTGAGCCTGTTGAGTCATAGCGTCAACTATCTTTGGATGACAGTGCCCTTGATTTACTGCAGAGTAAGCTGAAAGGAAGTCATAATATTTTTTGCCTTCAACATCCCAAACATGAACGCCCTCGCCTTTTTCCAGAACTACCGGAAGTGGATGATAATTATGCGCACCATATTTGTCTTCCAACCTGATTGCTTCTTCTGAAGAAATTTTTTCTGAAATCGTCATTTTAAAATTTTTAATCGTTACTAAAAATAAATTCCTGCTTTCCAGAGGTACCAAAAAAGGTATTTTGAGGAGAGAAATCATCCCGAATTCAAAAGTTGCAAATTACTAAATGTTTACCGATTTTTTCGAGCCTTAGCCCAATAAATCTTAGCTTTTGTCCTATTTTTGCTGCATGGGAAGAAAGAACAGAAACAAAGAATTTAAAGATCTTGAAGTTATTGATGCCGGGGCAAAAGGCAAATCGATTGCAAAAGCTCCCGATGGAAAAGTGATCTTTATCGGCAATGCGGTTCCCGGGGACGTGATCGATGTGCAAACAACGCGAAAAAAGAAAGCGTATTACGAAGGAACAGCTACGAAAATCCATAAATATTCAGATAAGCGCGTCGACCCGCCATGCATACACTTCGATAACTGCGGAGGCTGTAAGTGGCAATTCATGGGTTATGAACACCAGCTTTATTACAAGCAAAAAGAAGTTGAGAACAATTTGAGACGTCTGGGAAAAATTGAGCTTCCCGAGGTCACACCAATCTTAGGCAGTAAAGACATCTATTTCTACCGTAACAAGATGGAATTTTCCTTTAGCGACAGTCGCTGGCTTACACTGGAAGAAATCCAGAGCGGAAAAGAGATCGAGCAAAGAAACGCCCTTGGATTTCATATTCCGGGAATGTGGGACAAGATTCTTGATATTGAAGAATGTCATCTCCAACCTGCACCTAGCAATGGAATTCGCAATTTCATAAAAGAATTCGCGATAAGCCACGAAATACCTTTTTTCAATACAAGAGAACAAAAAGGAATGCTGCGCACCCTCATGATTAGGACCTCGTCTACCGGAGAAATCATGGTGCTTCTCCAGTTGTTCAGGGAAGACAAAAAGCTACGGGAATTGCTGTTAAACGCGGTTGCCGAAGAATTTCCCGAGATTACTTCGTTGCAATATGTGATCAACGGTAAAGGAAACGACACGATCTATGATCAGGACGTGATTTGTTATAAAGGCAGGGACCATATTTATGAGGAGATGGAAGGCCTGAAGTTCAAAATCAATGCAAAATCTTTTTACCAGACCAATTCTGTCCAGGCTTACGAGCTATACAAGATCACCCGCGATTTTGCAGGCCTTACAGGAAATGAACTTGTTTACGATCTTTATACCGGTACAGGAACTATTGCTCAATTTATTGCCGCCAAGGCAAAAAAGGTGATTGGAGTAGAAGCCGTACCCGAGGCCATTGAAGATGCAAAAGAAAATGCCGAAAACAACAACATCGGCAATACCGAGTTTTATGTAGGGGATATGAAAAAGGTATTTACTGAAGAATTCATCAAAACCCACGGCCATCCGGATGTCATTATTACAGATCCTCCACGCGACGGGATGCATAAAGATGTGGTTGCGCAAATAATTGGTATCTTGCCCGAAAGGATAGTGTATGTAAGCTGTAATTCGGCTACACAGGCAAGAGATCTTGCGTTGCTCGATGAACATTACAAAGTCGCAAAAACACAGGCTGTGGATATGTTCCCGCAGACTTTTCATGTGGAGAACGTGGTTTGTTTAGAAAGAAGAAAATGAAACAGTTTCAAAAATGGTTTTTTTTAGCAGGCTTCCTTCTCTTGTCTCTGGGGTGCCAAAAGGATGATATTTGCCCTCCAGGAACAGAGACAACTCCAAACCTGTTAATCGAATTCTACGATCAAGAGGATCCTACACGGCTTAAGGCTGTTCAAAATCTTGTGGTTATAGCCACCGGCAAAGAAGATACCCTGCTAGGACCTGTAACCACTAACAACATAAGTATTCCTTTACGTACCGCTCAAAATTTTACCGAATACAGCTTTATTGCAAATGCCGGAGACGAAGAAGAAAATAAGGATATTGTTAGCTTCACCTACTCTCCTACTCCGGTTTACCTTAACCGTGCCTGCGGGTATAAGATTGAATACCTAAATCTTGATGTTGCTTTAACCGAAGACTCGGAAAACTGGATAATATCTGATATAATTTTACAAGAAAACGTAGAAAATGAAGCCGAAGCGCATATTTCTTTTACTCATTAGCCTGGGTGTTTTCCTTCCTGCCGCGTTGTCTGCACAGGAACAACAAACAACCGATTCTCTTGAAACCAGAGAAAAATACGGCATTAGGCTTGGCGTAGATATTAGTAAACCAATACGATCTTTTATCGAAGAGGAATATCAGGGGATTGAGCTTAAAGGTGACTACAGGTTGTATAACGACTATTATCTGGCCGGGGAAATTGGCAATGAACAAAACACGATTTCCGAAGTAAATGTGACAGCATTTGCGAAAGGCAGTTACATTAAACTTGGAGCCAATTACAATACCTATCACAACTGGGTAGGGATGCAAAATATGATTTATGCGGGCGCTCGCTACGCCTTTTCAACCTTTACAACCGAGTTGCAGGAGTATTCGATCTATACGATAGATTCCTATTTTGAACCCGATATTCGGCTGGAACAGCAGGAATTTAATAACCTCACCGCAAGCTGGGTTGAGCTACAACTGGGAATTCAGGTAGAAGTGCTAAATAATCTCTTTTTAGGCACCCATGTGGAACTCAAAAGAATTGTTACCCAAACCAGACCTTCCAATTTTGACAATCTTTACATCCCCGGCTTCAACCGCACATTTGACGGAAGTTACTATGGGGTTGGTTACGGCTATTCTATCTCCTACCTTATTCCGTTTTACAAGAAGTAGTTAAGCCTCCTGTTTTTTAGCCTTTTTGCTTCCCTCATAAATTTCATATTTGAGCAGCTTAGACTCTAACGACCCATTGTAGAGTTTTATCCTGCGCGAGGGCCTCAGGCCAACATGTTTTATTGCCTCCAGGTTTGAGGTAATAAACCAGGCTTCGGTACCGGGATAACTCTGCTTTAACGTATCCCCGATAGACTTGTAAAATTCAGGCATGTCAATGCTCAGTCTTTCTCCATAAGGCGGATTGAAGAGCATGTGGAGGTGCCTTTCGGTTTGTTTTTCGGTTTTAAAGAAATCCTCATGCTCCACCTTTATAAATTCAGAAAGATTTGCATTCTCAATATTATCTTTGGCTTTACGTATTGCAGAAGGTGCCTTGTCATAACCTCGAATAGTGAAATGAAAATCTCTAACTTTTTTCAGTACAGATTCTTCAATTTTCTCAAATAAATCTTCATCCCAGTCTTTCCACTTTTCAAACCCGAATTCTTTTTTATTCAGGTTAGGTGGAATATTACAGGCTATCATTGCAGCTTCAATAAGAATAGTACCGCTCCCGCACATAGGATCGAGAAAATCGCACTGTCCATCCCATCCCGAGTGCAGTAGCATTCCTGCCGCCAAAACTTCATTTATAGGGGCGATATTTGTCGCCACCTTATAGCCGCGTTTATGTAGGGACTGCCCCGAACTGTCTAAAGAGACCGTACAATTATTATGTTCAATATGAATATTGATTCTCAAAGTGGGAAAATCAAGATCGATTCCAGGCCTCTTTCCGAAGCTGTCACGAAAGCGGTCAACAATAGCATCTTTTGATTTTAAAGCGATGTATTTAGAATGGGTGAATTTTTCTGAATGAACTGTGGCATCAATAGCCAGGGTGTCTGTGGCATCCAAATACTGCTCCCATTTGATATTATTAACTTTTTTGTAAAGATCTTCTTCAGAAAAAACCTTGAAGCTCTCAATAGGCTTTAAAATTTTGATGGCTGTTCTAAGGGAAAGATTGGCTTTATACATAAAACCTCTATCCCCAACAAAGGAAACAGATCTCACTCCTTCTTTAATATCCATCGCGCCTAAATTCCTCAATTCCTTTGCCAGCAACGGTTCAAACCCATAAAGGGTCTTGGCCAGCATTTGATAATTATTTCCCATTTCTAATTTTCTGTGAGAGGCAAAAATACATTAATTTTGAACCATATGGAATTAGCTCAAAAAAACTGGTTTTCCTCATGGTTTGACACGCCATATTATCACATTTTATATAAAAACCGCGGCGAAGAGGAAGCCCGGGAGTTTATGCGGAATCTAGTGAGTTTTCTGAAGCTCCCTGAAGGAGCAGAAATACTTGATCTCGCCTGCGGAAAGGGACGACATTCTATCTTTCTCAACAAATTAGGATACAAGGTCACCGGTGTTGACCTCTCGGCCAACAGTATTGCTTATGCCCGGCAGTTTGAGAACGATAATCTTAAGTTTGACACCCATTGTATGTGCAAACCTCTGGGCCAAAAATTTGATGCCGTTTTTAATCTTTTTACCAGCTTCGGTTATTTTGAAAAGGAAGAAGACAATATTAAAGCCATCCAGGCCATTAAAGATGAATTAAAACCGAATGCTTACGGAGTGATCGACTTTATGAACGTTAAAAAAGTGATCCAAAACCTGATACCATCAGAAGTTAAAACAGTAAAAGATATAGATTTTCATATTTCCCGAAAGGTAGAAGAGGGGTTTATTTTAAAAAATATACTCTTTCAGGACCAGGGAAAGGAGCATTTCTATACCGAAAGAGTGAAAGCTTTAGAGCTTGAGGATTTTCAGGAATATTTGTCCAAAGCAGGATTGGAGCTGCTGCATTGTTTTGGCAATTATCAGCTTGAAGAATATGACGAAGAGCAATCAGACCGACTTATTCTTATTTTTCGCTAATGGTTTTCCTGCTCCCCATATTAGCCGTATTCGCCGGATACCTTATCTCGCTATTTGTTAAACCCTCCACCTCTACCGGTTTTCAATTACTGCTGTCTTTTAGTGGGGCTTTTTTGCTGTCGGTCACCGTTTTCGAACTCCTTCCTGAGGTTTATCGAAGTGAGGATCCACATGTCGGAATTTTCATTATGCTGGGATTGCTGGTGCAGATCTTTCTGGAATTTCTCTCAAAAGGAGTCGAACATGGACATATGCACCACAGCGAGGAGACTGCAAAATTCCCGTTGCTGCTGCTTGGAAGTCTTTCCCTCCATTCCCTGCTGGAAGGTTTTCCATTAACCGTAAATGAAGATCTGCTTCATGGGGTGGTCATCCACAAGATTCCCGTGGCAGCAATACTTTCAGCCTTTCTTATCCACTCAAAAATAGGAAAAACAAAGGTGCTTCTGTTTTTAGCTGTGTTTGCTGCAATGACGCCAATTGGTAGTTGGATCCATTCGGCTTTCCCAATACTAGACCGGTATGCGGCGTATATTTATGCCGTGGTAATAGGAGTTTTTCTCCATGTATCGACCACCATTCTTTTTGAGGCTTCGAAAAACCACAAGTTCAATGCGGGCAAGCTCTTCATAATCGTTCTTGGAATCGTTCTCGCTTACTTCATGTAATGTTTAGTCGGGAAGAAGCAAAAAAGATGAGAGAGGAATTCTGGACCAGCTTCGGAAAAGAATACCCTCGGAAGTGGTTACTCTATGATACAAAAATGAGGGAACTGCAGTTAAAATTCAGTTTTGAAAGGAAATTCGCCATGGTTTCCATGGACATTTTTGATGAAGACGATTTGATAAAGACTTATTACTATGAGAAACTCCAGTCGTTACGCCATATTTTAGAAACTGAATACCTTCCT
Source organism: Salinimicrobium sp. (assembly GCA_049687615.1). GTDB lineage: Bacteria > Bacteroidota > Bacteroidia > Flavobacteriales > Flavobacteriaceae > Salinimicrobium. The sequence goes on from JBAVJE010000043.1 coordinate 6,454, forward strand.
GATGTAATTTTTGATGAACATTATGAATTGCCTGAAGGTAAGATTATTTCAAGAATCTATACTCAAAAAGACAAGCTGAGCATTTATAACAAGAATGACTGGCCGGTTGCCAAAGACTTCTTATTCCGGAAAATGATACTTCTTGAAGAGTTTTTTACGGATTTCAGCGATTTTATCAAAAGTTAGATTCTACGCGTACCTCTTTTTACTATCTTAATTTTTAGAAAGATAGCGACTTCAAGTCACCACCCTACCAATTCTTTCCTTTAAACATCGTAACCAATCAAACTTTTAAAGGATGAATAAATTTAAATTAGTCTTACTCGGTATTTTCATTATTTCTCTCACTTCTTGATTTCTCTCACTTCTTGCTCAGACGATGGAGATTCTGTTACACTTTCAGATGAAGAAAAAATGCTGGTTGGTGCTTGGAAGGTTGAGTCTTTCGAGTATGCCGGTACCAGCACAGGTTATTTTGAAGAAATGGATTTAAGCAGCACATACCAGGGCACAGGCCAGAATGTAGATGCCCTACTCACTTTTAAAGATAACAGAACTTTCAACTTCCAAGGCAGTTATGATGTATACCTGAGTGTTTCAGGATTCGACGGGATGTTAATCCCAATCGAGAACGCATCCTCATCTGGAGACTGGTACATCCAGGATAACTATTTATATACTTCTGAAGTCCTTGGTCAGGTAGATAATCAAATGGTCAAGAATCCTGGAGAAAGTAGAATGCGTTTTGAGGAGAGAGCTGGAAACCGCCTGGTGCTTATTATCGATCAGGAAAATGAGATTAATGAAAATGGGGTAGACTATCTGGTAAAATTATCTGGCCAATATATATTAACGAAATAATCGACCTGAAGTATAAATTTTGAAGAGCACATTGTGCTCTTTTCTTATGCCCTAACGTTAAGATGTGATTGTTAATCTGCCGGAGCTACCTTTTTCCTTCTTTTTAATACCCAAGGTAAATAAGAACGACATTCATACCCAAACTCCTGGCAGATCCTTAATGGTTTTCTTAGGAAAATGAAGTAAACTAACGGCAAGCTATAATCGCTAATTATTAATAAAATAGGTAGGTTATGAGCATAAAAAAACCCTTCATCAAATTCATGATGAAGGGTTTAAAAGAAAGCCTGCCTGGCAATTAGGCCACCCCTCCCTTG
>JBAVJE010000044.1:0-3612 GCA_049687615.1 Salinimicrobium sp.
CATCCTGCCCGAGGTAATCTTCGGCAGTTTTCTTCATTTTCTGAAGGATCATAGCAGAAAGCTCCTGAGGGGTATACATACGTCCGTCAACCTGAACACGTGGAGTGTCGTTATCTCCTTTTACCACTTTATAAGGAACTCTTCCTGCCTCTCTGGAAGACTCAGAAAATTTGTTCCCCATAAATCTTTTAATGGAAGAAATAGTTTTCTCAGGGTTAGTTACGGCCTGACGTTTAGCAGGATCTCCTACTTTTATCTCGCCTCCTTCTACAAATGCAATTACAGAAGGAGTAGTTCGTTTTCCTTCGGCATTCGGAATTACCGTTGGTTCGTTCCCCTCCATTACGGCAACGCACGAGTTGGTAGTACCTAAGTCGATTCCAATAATTTTACTCATAATTCTATAGGTTGTTATTGATTGTTTTCTAAAATTTTTAATCAACCACTTAAAGTCAATCATTATGCCACCGGAAATTATATGACAGGATGTCATTTTTCCTTCTGAAGCTGTCGCTTTCTCTTAGATTTACAGACAAAATTGCCTTCAACTTTTATTCTGAAATTTTTAAAGGTATTAGTACATTTGCCCGCTAAAGAATAAGAATGGAAAGTATCAGCGTTTTTGACATGCTTAAAATAGGAGTTGGCCCTTCCAGCTCCCATACGCTGGGACCATGGCGTGCCGCGGAACGATGGATTAAGGAACTGAAGGAATCAGGCAAGTTTGATAAGGTCGAAGGCGTTACCATTCATCTATACGGCTCTCTTTCCCTTACCGGAATTGGGCATGCAACAGACCTTGCCTCTATTCTTGGATTACTGGGATATGACCCTATTACCATTCCTGTTGAGAACATTGATCCTGAGATAAATAACCTCAAAACCTTCAAGCGTCTTAACCTTAATAATGAGCGTTCAATAGACTTCGATTTCGAAAACGATATCGTCTTCAACAGGAAGTTCCTTCCGTTTCACCCGAACGGAATGAAATTTATAGCCCGCCTTTTAAATGGCAAAACCACTTCTTCTACGTTCTATTCTATTGGAGGCGGATTCGTTGTTAAAGAAGAGCGCAAGAATGCCAAAAAGCAACTTGAAAAATTTAAAGAATTTCCTTTTCCAATAGTCAAAGGGGCCGATCTTGCAAGATTCTGTAACCAGGAGAGCAAGAAGATCTCTGAAATCGTCTACGAGAACGAAAAATCCCTGCGGACTGAAGAAGAAATAGATACCGGACTTAAAGCTATTTGGGATGTCATGCTGGAATCCATGTATCTGGGTTGTCATACCGAAGGTACTCTTCCCGGCGGACTAAATGTGCGCCGCCGCTCTCCAGATTCCCATAAAAAACTGATTGGAGATTTTAAATACAACAGCCCTGAAGAATGGATAGAGGTTATTAGAAAGACCGAAGTGAAATTCCGTTCTATTCTCAAATGGGTAGGTTGTTTCGCCTTGGGAGTCAATGAAGTAAATGCCTCTTTAGGAAGAGTGGTGACCGCTCCAACCAACGGAAGTGCAGGCGTTATCCCGGCTGTGCTTATGTATTATTTAACCATAGAGGATCACGATGCCGGATTTGAAAAGATCAAGCAATTCCTTCTGGTAGCAGGAGAAATTGGCAGTCTCTTTAAAAAAGGGGCGACCATTTCAGCAGCTATGGGTGGCTGTCAGGCAGAGATCGGAGTTTCCTCTTCCATGGCGGCAGGAGCTTTAACCGAGGTAATGGGCGGCACCCCCGAACAGGTCATGATGGCCGCCGAGATCGCGATGGAACATCATTTAGGCTTAACCTGTGATCCAATTGCGGGACTCGTACAGATTCCGTGCATTGAAAGAAATTCTATGGGCGCCATTAAAGCAATCAACGCTGCAGAAATGGCCATGGATGCCGATTCCATTCACGCGAAAGTACCCTTAGACAAAGTGATCGAAACCATGTGGGAAACAGCCAAAGACATGAATTCCAAATACAAGGAAACCTCAGAAGGCGGTCTTGCGGTAAGAGTAAGCTTGAGCGACTGTTAACCGGTACTCCCTTTCCTACCTGCTTTTAACTCCTTTTTAAAACTATACCCCCTTTATTTTCAATACCTTCAGAAATCTAATCCACAGGAAGTTATGAAAGCCGCACAAATTCAGGAAAAAGGAGGAGATTTTGTAATTGTTGATCTTGACAAACCAAAACCCGGAAAAAAAGAAATTCTTATAAAGGTGGAAGCCTGTGGAATTTGCCACAGTGACGCTTTCGTCAAAGACGGCACCTTCCCCGGTATTGAATACCCGCGAGTGCCCGGGCATGAGGTGGTTGGAACAGTCGAAGAGGTTGGAGATGACGTCGATATGTGGAAAAAGGGACAACGCGTTGGTATAGGCTGGCATGGAGGTCATTGTTTCGAATGTGACCCTTGTCGCAGGGGTGATTTTATCAACTGTGAGAATGCAAAGGTGAGCGGGATCTCCTATGATGGTGGTTATGCTGAATTCATGACCGCGCCGCAGGAGGCTGTCGCGACTGTTCCTGAAGCACTTTCTTCAGCCGAAGCCGCTCCCCTGCTCTGCGCAGGAATTACAGTATATAATGCCTTACGCAATTCGGGCATCAAAGCCGGTGATCTGGTGGCGGTTCAGGGAATTGGAGGTCTAGGGCATCTTGGCGTTCAATATGCCGTAAAAATGGGTATGCGTACCGTAGCAATTTCACACAGCGACAGCAAAAAAGATTTGGCTAAAGAACTGGGTGCTCAACATTTTATTAATACCGATAAAGAAGACCCGGCAAAAGCCCTACAAAAACTTGGGGGTGCAAAATTGATCCTGGCCACGGCTCCAGTGAGCAGTGCGATCACAGCTGTAGTAGACGGACTTGGAATTGACGGAAAATTGCTTATGGTGGCTGCCACAGGTGATCCTATTGAGGTTTCTCCCATGCAACTGCTCATGGGTAGAAAATCAGTTTCCGGATGGCCCAGCGGGACAGCAAAAGATTCTGAAGACACGCTTAATTTTAGTGCCTTAACCGCTACTGTACCTATGATAGAGGAATATCCTTTGGAAAAAGTAAACGAAGCTTATGAAAGAATGATCACCAATAAGGCACGGTTTAGAGTGGTGTTAAAACCATAACACGACATTTTTGATACAGAAGCAGGCGCCTGGCAGATTATTTCATCTCCTTCTCATCACATCCCTCTCTCCTTCGGGTGTCAATGATATAAATGATCTTCCAGCTTCCATAATCTTTTAACAGCTGAAAGTTGTTGACCCCACAATGGCTGAAAACTCCATTTAATCGGAAGGAATACGGGGTCCAAACATTAGCCATTGCTCCGTCTATTTTAATTTCATAGCTATGAAGTGTTTCTTTAAAAGTAGTTTCCAACGGAATAGACACGATCCCTTTCAGCACTTTATGAAGTTCCTCTTGCTGCAACATCAATTCTCCTTCTTGGTTCCTACCTATGGTTTGAACGACCACACCTTCTCTTAGTACTGATTTCATCATCACCGAATCTCGCGCGTGAAACCCCTCAAAAAATGTTTCAATGGTTTTTTGAATTTCCTTCTTATCTAAAGATTCCTGTGCAGATACAGAAGCCGTAAACCAAAAAC
>JBAVJE010000045.1:0-4305 GCA_049687615.1 Salinimicrobium sp.
AGGTAAAATATCACAATGTTGGTTTCTACCGGCTCTACTTCCTTCACATAAGACTGCGCTTTTAGAACTTCGCCAATTTCCGAAGCCCTATTGTGATCTTCGGCCAAACGCTGCACGTGGGTATCTAAAGCATAAATTCCCGCGGCAGCCATAAAACCAACCTGCCGCATTCCTCCGCCAAGAACTTTTCGCACCCGCATTGCTTTTTCCATAAGCTTTTTGTTCCCTATTAAAACCGAACCCATTGGCGTTCCCAATCCCTTTGAAAGACAAACAGAAATAGTATCGAAGATCTTTCCGTAGGTTTTTGGATCTTCATTCTTCTTCACCAGCGCATTGAAAAGTCGCGCCCCGTCAAGATGCAGCCCCAACTTATGTTCATCACATACTTTTCTAATTTTTTTAATCTCCCGGAGATCATAACAGGCCCCACCGCCTTTATTGGTGGTATTTTCCAGGCAAACAAGACTAGTTAAAGGGCTGTGGTAAAAATCTGGCGGATTGATATTTTCTTCCACCTGGGCAGCAGTGATCATACCGCGGTCGCCATCAACCAACTTACAGGAAACCCCGCTGTTGAAGGAAGCACCGCCACCTTCATAATTGTACACGTGTGCCCATTTATCACAAATTAACTGCTCGGCCGGTTGCGTGTGCAGCTTTATTGCGGCCTGGTTGGCCATACTCCCCGTTGGGAAAAACAGGGCTTCATCCATCCCAAACATGTCGGCAAGTTTTTTCTCGAGCCGGTTTACAGACGGATCTTCTTTGTAAACGTCATCCCCTACTTCGGCCGTCATCATGGCCTGCAACATTCCTTTGGTGGGTTTAGTGACTGTGTCACTTCTTAGGTCTATTTCTTTCATCTCAATCTTGTGATTTCCGCAAAGCGGAAGGTAAATATTTCAGTTTAACGCCCTTCAAAAATGCCATTTTTGAGGATGCTTTTTTTCTGGCAGACTCTGAAAAACAGCCGGATGTAAAAAGCTGAAGTTTTTCGGCATTTGAAAGCGAAGCTAAAACTATAAAATATTCGTAAAATAGTTTTTACTGCAGCCCTTAAATTCTATTTTTGTTAAAAATTAAAGCATGATCACTACAGAGACCATTAAGGATCTTCAAGAGCGCCTGGTTGCGTTAAGGAGGTATCTTTGACGTTGATGCCAAGAAAATAGAAATCACCAACCTTCAGGAAAAAACACTGGCTCCCGACTTTTGGAACGATCCAAAAAAAGCTGAAGTCCTTGTCAAGGAACTCAATTCAGAAAAAAAATGGGTTGAAGATTACGAGGATGCCGTCACTCTTGTGGACGATCTCGAGGTCATCTATGAGTTTTACAAAGAAGATGAAGCTTCTGCCGAAGATGTAGAGGAAAGGCACAAGAAAGCCGTAGAGGTTATTGAAGGCCTGGAGTTCAAGAACATGCTTTCGGAAGAAGGAGACAGCCTGAGCGCGGTCTTGCAAATTACTGCCGGGGCCGGGGGTACAGAAAGTTGCGACTGGGCTGAAATGCTTATGCGCATGTACCTGATGTGGGCCGAAAAAAACAAATTCAAGATCAGGGAGTTAAACTACCAGGGCGGAGATGTTGCCGGAGTAAAGACGGTAACCCTCGAAATTGAAGGAGAATATGCCTTTGGATGGTTGAAAAGTGAAAATGGCGTGCACCGGCTGGTGCGTATCTCGCCTTTTGACAGTAATGCCAAACGACATACTTCGTTCGCCTCGGTATATGTCTATCCTTTAGCCGACGACAGCATAGAAATTGACATCAATCCTTCTGAAATTTCCTGGGAAACCATGCGTTCTTCGGGTGCCGGCGGTCAAAATGTGAACAAAGTGGAAACCGCGGTTCGTTTACGTCATGCCCCTTCAGGAATTGTCATTGAAAATTCTGAAACCCGCTCACAGCTGGAGAACAAGAACAAGGCGATGCAGTTACTGAAAAGTCAGTTGTATGAAATAGAACTTCAGAAGCAGCAGGCACAGCGTAGGGAAATCGAGGATTCTAAGATGAAAATTGAATGGGGTTCGCAGATAAGGAATTATGTGATGCATCCCTATAAACTGGTCAAAGATGTTCGCACCGGCGAAGAAACCGGAAATGTTGATGCAGTCATGGACGGCGAAATAGATCTATTTCTCAAGGCTTATCTTATGATGATGGGCCAGAAAGTTGAAGAATAAATTAGACTTTAGACATTAGATTTTAGGCTTGAGATAATGAAGTAAAAATCTCATCTTAACCTAAGGTCTATTTCTAATATCTTTCGTCTAACCTAAAAAATCTATTAAAAATGATCACAATCTACCACAATGCCCGTTGCAAAAAATCAAGAGAAGGTTTAGAGCTTCTGAATGATTCGGGAGAGGATTTCGAAGTAAGGGAATACCTTAAAGAACCTGTTTCTGAAGAAGAACTAAAAGAAATCCTTCAAAAGCTGGGCATGGCTCCCATAGAACTGGTGCGTACAGACGAGAAGATCTGGAAAGAGCATTACAAAGGCAAAGACCTTAGTGATAACGAACTCGTAAGAGTGATGGTAGAAAATCCGAAGTTGATCCAGAGACCTATCGTAGTCAAAGACAATTCGGCTGTGGTGGGCCGTCCTGCCGAAAAGATCACTACCCTTCTACAATAGAGAGTCAAAAATGCAGTTTTAACCGGGCTTTAACCCGGTTTTTGTGCTTTGTTCGTTACATTTAAGAAAATGAACGTTATGATGAAGAGCACAAAGACCAGCATATTATTCCTTTTTACAATAGCTTTTTTCACTTCTGCCATGGCTTTTTCCCAAAGCATCATGCAGGGAAATCCTGAGAGGGAAATAAGAGAAGCCGCGGAACAAAAAGCGGCAATGTGGCGGGATGAACTAGCCCTTACCGCAAAACAAACCGATCTTATGGAACGCAAGTTCATCGAGTTTGGAATGAAAAAGCAAAGGCTGCTGCAGTCAAAGATGAGGGAAAATGAGAAAACCAAAAGATTAAAAAGGCTGCAGGTCCTTGAAAATAAAGATATGCGGGACATTCTTACCCAACCGCAACACGACAGGTATATGCAGATGCTTCGGAAAAAGGCAAAGCAAAAAATGAGAAAGCAAAAACATAAAGATTAAGTTTTTTCCATTTTTAGAAAATTTTCAGAAAAAGCATTTAAACCATCTCCCGCTTTTGGTGTCCAAGAACAAAAATTACGTATGAGCACCAGAACTGCGCGGCATTTTTACAGTGCCTTTTTTTTCTTTTTCCTTTTATCTTTTTCTGTTTTTGCACAGGCCGACAGGCGCCCGCAGTTTACCGTTACAGGAAAAGTAACCGATGAAGCCGGCACTCCCCTGGAATACGCCACCATATCTTTTCAAAGTACAAGAAATCCGGATAAGCTCACAGGAGGTATTACCAATACCGAAGGAACCTTCGAGATTGAAGTGCCACAGGGAGAATACAATATCATAGTAGAATTCATTTCTTTTGAGCCTAAGACCTTCCCTAATCGAAAAATCGATGCAGACTTAAATTTAGGAAATATCATTCTCGGTATGGCTGCGGGAGAATTGAACGAAGTGGTCGTGACCGCCGAAACTACTCAGGTGGAAGTAAGACTAGACAAAAAGATCTATAATATTGGTAAAGACCTTACTACTGCCGGAGGAACAGTCGCAGACGCTCTCAACAACGTGCCATCTGTCGCCGTGGATATTGAAGGCGGAATAAGCTTAAGAGGAAATGAAAATGTACGTATTCTCATCAACGGGAAACCTTCGGCCATGGCAGGCTTTGGAAATACCGACGTGTTGTCCCAGCTTCCCGCCGATGCAATTGACCGGGTTGAGGTCATTACCTCACCTTCTGCCCGCTACGATGCCGAAGGAACCGCAGGAATCCTCAATATCATACTTAAAAAAGAGAAAACCCTTGGGTTTAACGGTTCTATGACTGCCCGAGTTGGAGATCCAGATCAAGTTGGACTTTCAGCAAATGTGAACTTAAGGACCGATAAATTCAACATTTTTAACACCACAGGTTTCCGATATTTTGATGCTCCCGGAAATGCTTTTGCAGATACCCGTTACTTTAATTATACCGACAATGAAACGGGGGAACTTGTAGATCCGAAGTTCGACCGCATCATTGAAAACAGAAATATAAGCCGGCTAAACAGGAACTTTTATACCAGCCTTGGTGCCGAATATTATATTACTGACATGTCTTCGATTACAGCCACCGGTTTTTATAGGTATGGCGAAGATGAAGATGTCACCACCAATAAAAGCCTTGCTTATAAAGAAGGTATTTTGGAA
>JBAVJE010000046.1:0-10395 GCA_049687615.1 Salinimicrobium sp.
TTCGAGAGAAGCAGACTCTTTTTTCTGTGTCTCACCAACAGCTTGTGGTTGAGAGAGCTCCTCCTTTATTGGTTCTAGCAGGTTTTTTTGGCGGGATTGGTAAGGATTAATTATGGTAATATCGGCTTCATAAAAATTACCCCTCCAGTTTTTCATCCAGTTGGTATAGGATATGAGCTTATAATTTCCTGAAGCCACAGTTGTGGGCACAAAAAAATCTGCCTGGCCGGTTCCCTGGTCAAGTTTGACCTTATGACTAAAGACCACATCTCCCTCTTCCCCAATTAGCTCCACATACGCGATATTACTTAACTCGCTGTAACTTTTTGAAGAGCCCGCCCCCGAAAGGGTGTAGACCTTGTAAAGAAGGTATTCTCCCGGAAACAACAAGGAACTGTTGTAGTGCAAAAAGACTTCTTCCCTGGGAGCCACCTCTAAAAGTTTTTTAGATGCAGCTGACTTTCGCACCGCCTGCCCCCTAGCGGTGAGACCACCAAAGAAACCAAAAACCAGAATGACAATAATTAATTTTCTCATTTTTAAGAATTTATTCCACCCAAAAATCCGGGACCTCATTAGTTCCATGAACAGTACAATCAACACAGCCGGCCTGTACAACCCTATATGGCCCCGCACCAACAGACCCCGGCACTTTTGTTTCCCCCATATATTTTACATCACCCCTGTCCAGAAGTTCTCCTAATGCCTCGGCAAGGGGCGGGTAAGAAACATTGGGACGATCAATATAACAATCAATGAACCAGCCCGGCTTTTCCTCCGGACTAAAGAAATCTTCAAAATCAAAAAAGATTCGTTTAGTATCCACTGCAGATACAGTAAAAAATCCTACTACCTTTTCGTCCGAATTCTGCTCTGAAAAAACATTTCCATTAATAAATCCCGGTTGATTTTGAGAAAAAATGCTTCCCGAACCCGAAAAATCTTTGAGCGTCTGGTAATATGAAAAGGCTTCTGCAGATATTGTATATTGTTTTGCCAAAATACTATATCTATGGGCGAGAATGGTGTTTTCCATATTTATGAAACGAATTACGAAATGTTCCAGCTCCATTCCGGTTTGCGCGTTAGTGTTGGCCAGAATAATGTCTTGAGAGGAAACTGTGTTATAGCAAACCCGTTCTTCTTTGGTTTTGGGTATTTCCACAAAGCGCCCATCCCTATAAACAAGATCATATGGATAGGAAAAAGGCGAAATAATTTTATAGGTCTCTTCATATTCATATCGATAATAACCTGAACTTCCATTAGAACCGGTAGCATCTAAAAGCAATGCAACACCATCTTCTCCTTGCAAAGTAGTTCTTTGAGCGTAAAGATTGGTAATGTTAGAGGTTTGCGGTAAGGTTGTTGGTTCCGAAGAGTAAGTCCTTCCATTTGCTGTTATAACCTGAAGTATATAGGTTCTGCCCGGTTCAGCTTTAAACTGAGTTCTTGACAGGTATTTCCCGGGAGCATCTTCATAAAAGATATACCGGTTAGACGTATCATCCAACACAATGACTTCGGCATTACTTTCTTTCGAAGGACCTTCTTCTTCCAATTCAAAAGTACGGCTCAAAAGGATCTCTTGCTGTTTCAATTCATTTGTTATGGTAGCTTCAATAACAAGGGCGCTTTCAAAGGAATCGGTCTTGATATCGATCTCTTCCACACATCCATAGAGTCCGAAGAATATCATGACCAGGAGAAATTGTTCTATTTTAATGGACTTCATGATCTCTATTTTTATTAGAACTTGAAATTATAAGTTATCGTCGGCACAGGAATTGAAAAAATGGAGCTTTTATAGGCTTTAATTCCTCCATCCTTGGTGACAAAATATACCGAATAGGGATTATTTCGTCCCAGTACATTATAAACGGAGATATTCCAAAAACTATGAGCGAACTTTTTTATTTTATGATTCCCTTCGACATTAAAGCTAAGATCTAACCTGTAATAATCAGGGATCCGGTACTTATTTCTGTCGCTGTACATCACGTATTCTGCTCCGTTATATTGATATTTCCCTACCGGATAAGTCACAGGGCGTCCCGTTTGATAAACAAAATTTGCCGATAAGCTAAAGCGTTGGGTAAACTTGTAATTTGCCACCAGGGATAAATCATGTGGTTTATCAAAATTGGCAGGAAAATAATCTCCCCCATTCACTGTTTCTTCCTTAAATCTACCGTCCATTTTCACAAATGAGCGCGAATAGCTATAGGAGAGCCAGCCGTTTAAAGCTCCCTTTGTTTTCTTTAGGAAAAATTCAGCACCATAAGATTCTCCCTTTCCCTGCAAGACCTCTGTTTCTAAATCTTCATTCAGAAACAGCTGAGCTCCGACCTTATAATCCAGGATATTCTCAGATGTTTTGTAGTAGCCTTCTAAACTAAGCTCATAGGTGTTATTCATCAGATTCTTAAAAAGACCCAGGGAATATTGATCTGCTCTCTGCGGCTTTATCAAGCCATTAGATAATTTATAGGTATCTGTTGGAGAAGTTGTGGTATTTGTAGAAAGTGTATGAATGTACTGGTAGGTCGAATTGTAGCTTGCTTTTAGAGAAAGATCCTCCTGCAGCAGGTACCTGACAGACAATCGCACTTCAGGCCCTCCGTAGCTTTCTATCACCTCATTATTACTGTAGAAAGTACTATCTACCACCGAAGAGGGTCTTCTTGGAGCCCCTTCCTGATAAATTTTTTCCATTCCTTCTCCCAGGGCGGCAAACATGGAGTATCTAAGACCGGCGTTAATTAGCAACTTATCATTGACTTCAAACTCATCGCCTAAAAAAACAGCAGTTTCTACGCCTTTTTCCTGCGGAATCTCAAAAAAGTTAATTGTGGATTCCTCCCCCAAAGGTTTGATTTCCCCCGGCTTTACCTTATAGAGTTTTCCTGAAGCCCCATATTTGAGACGATGTTTCTTTGTTAGTTTCTGCCTCATTTGAAGCTTCACCTCTGTTTCATTTATATTATACCCGGAAACAAAGTTGTTGTTAAACAGGCTATTATACTCCACATTAAATTTATAGTCTGAATTGGTGATAATCAAATCCCCTTCAGTTTGATCACTAAAACGGTGGTTAAGCTGAAGGCTCAACAGCCTGTTCTTGTAGTCATACAAAGAATCTGATGTTATACTAAACCTGTCTTTACTGTAATAGCCGGTTAGATCAAGCTTGGTTTTTTCTCCAAACCTATGATTGTACTTGGCGATTACATCATAAAAGGAAGCTTCACTATTCTTTAGGCTTTCTTCATCCAGAGATCTAAGGATCCAGTCTGAATAGGTGCTGCGCGCTCCCACCAAAAGGCCAGATTTCCCTTTGACCACCGGCACCTCAAGACTCACGTTACCCGTAACAGGACCAACAGATACCTCTCCTCCAAATTTTTCTTGGGTCGCTTGTTTTGTCTCTATGTCAAAAACAGAAGATAATCGCCCTCCAAACTCTACAGGAATATGACCTTTATAAATATCCACCTTTCCTGTTGTAAATGGGTTGAGGGCCGAAAATATGCCGAAAAAATGGACAGGATTATAAATTACGGCGTTATCCAGCAAAATCAGGTTCTGGTCGGCTCTACCACCACGAACATTAAATCCTGCAGCACCTTCACCGGCAGTAGAAATACCGGGCAGCGTGGTTGCCACCTTAAAAATATCTCTTTCCCCAAGGACAAGTGGAATATTCTTTATTGCCTCCACCTCAATCTCTTCAGAACCGGTTATGGCATCGCTTACATTACTATCTGGATCTGAATCCAGCAGGATCTCTCCCAGCTGTTCAAATTTTTCTTCAAGGGTTAAATTTAATTTCCCATCATTATAAATAACCACCCTTTTCGTTACATCCTTATTACCCAGAGAACTGGTTTCAACAAGGTTCACCCCTGGAGGAAGCTCCAATTCATAGTAACCGCTATTATTAGTAACTGTGCCTATTTTTTTTGACTTCACAGAGATGGCGAGATTTTCTATAGGTTTACCGTTCTCGGCACTTGTCACTATTCCTGAAAGCTTAAACCTAACCTGTCCTGCAGTTCTTTCCGCTTTTCCAATATAAACAGTCTCTATTTCTTTATTTTCGGAAATTTCTTCTTCTGGATAGAAAACCGGGTTGTACACTTTATTCTCGCGTTTCCCCTCTTCGGGCAGTTGTACAGTCTCTACATCTTTCCTCCCAAAAAAGCCTTCAGGCAACTCATCATAAATAATACTGTTCTTGGTGATAACAACCCAATCGTCAAGTATATAATAATTGAGGTTGGTACCGCCCAGAACCTCTTGCATCAATTCCGGCAAATCAACATTAGTATAATAACCGGAAATTTTTCTAGCGGGAATCCATTCTTCCACATAAAAAAAAGTCTGTCCGGTTTTATTTTGGATTTGTTGAAAAACTTCCTGAAGACTCATCTCCGAAAAAGTTATAGTTAATGCTTGTCCCTCATTTTGCGCCCAAAGATTGAGGCTTCCGAAGAATAACATAAAGGCTAAAAATTTCTTCATGAATCTATTCATCTTTTAATTTATCATAGAGCATTTTAAAGAGGTTTTGAATAAAAACATCTGGATTGTTTTTAGCTTCTTTCCTTTTGCTGCGGTAGAAGTTTCTGATATTCGACTTTTCTTCAGGAAAGCTCTCCATGAGATTTGACCGATTCAAAATCTCTAATTTATTGTTCACCCAATAAAAGTAGTGTGGCTCATCTGCCGAGAATTCATAATACACTACTTCTCTATCCAGAAGAGTTTTCTCTTTTTTTCTGTGCTTCTTAAGAACCTTTATTCCATCGGTCTCCAAAAGCACCTCATATATGCCTGCTAATTCGGGGCCCGTTTCTACTGCTTTGATATTTTCAAATGTTCTGTTTTGGAGGATAAAGCCATCCAACCGACTATCAAATGGCTGAAAAATCATTTTCCCCTGGTCATTTTCTATTTGTATAAGAAGAATATCTTGAAAGACATTATACTTAAGATCCACATTAAAAAAAGGCTGCCCATCATAAAAAACCGTTCCCGGGACAAAGTCAAATGTTTTAAAAAACTTGTGTTTATTGTTGATCATTCTGTGTATCTCCACATACTCAAAGCCTTCAATAATCCCCGAATTTTCAATTTGAATGATGTTATCGAAATCTTGATAAATCTTTTCCTGATTTCTGTTTTCCTGTCCCATCAACAGTGCCCCATTTAGAAAAATCACTAGAAAAATGAAGCAGGAGTTCATGTTGATTTCAGGACCCCAGGAAGATTTAAAGGTGGAAAAAAAACCCGGGTAGAAATATTTATGATTATTTGATTTCCTGAATTCCATGAGTGATTTTATTAACAGAAGCGTCATTATTTAACATCAAATTTACATTTATTAATGTAACGTAAAAGGATTTCATATAAAATATCTAAGCTTGTCTCCCAATTGAAAAAGGTTTAGAGGCCAGGTTGAAGAATTCGCTTTAACAGAATTTTCTCAGTATTTTTTTCAGATTATCAATATCTTTTACTTTAAATATTGAATCTATGAAATCCCGCATCTTTTTTCTTACAATACTTTCTATGGCAGGTTTTCTTTCCTGCGGTGAAAACGGAAAATCTTCGGAAGAAGATAAAATAGTGATGACCAAAACCGACACCTCCATGTTGCAACAGGAGCCGGTGACCATCCCTGAAGATCAGGTTACAAATGCTAATTATGAATACGAAATGGTGGTTCCCGGGTTACAAATCGCCTGGGGAATGGCTTTTCTGCCCGATGGCAGCATGCTAATCACCGAAAAAAGCGGAGAACTCATACATTTCAAAAATGGCAAAAAACAACAGGTTTCTGGCGCTCCAACGGTATACAACCGTGGGCAGGGGGGATTTTTTGATGTAAGGCTGGACCCCGATTACGATGCCAACAGATGGATCTATTTCACCTATGCTTCCTCCGAAGGAAGAGGTGATGGCGGCAACACGGCTTTAATGCGCGCCAAACTTGATAACAATCAACTAACAAATAAAGAGGTGCTTTACAAAGCTTCGCCCAACACGACTAAAGGCCAGCATTTTGGATCCCGAATCGCGTTTGATAAACAAGGTTACCTTTACTTTAGCGCGGGGGAAAGAGGGAACCGTGATGAAAACCCTCAAGACATCACCCGGGATAATGGAAAGGTTTACAGGTTAAATAAAGATGGAAGCATTCCTTCAGACAATCCCTTTGTAGGGCAGAAAAACACCAAAGAAGCTATCTATTCTTATGGCCATCGCAATCCACAGGGAATGATCTTCAATCCTCAAACCAACGAGATATGGGTGCACGAGCACGGCCCACAGGGAGGAGATGAGATCAATGTGGTCAAAAAGGGCAAAAATTACGGGTGGCCCATCGTGACATATGGAGAAAATTATAACGGTACCCCAATCACCGATCAAAGGACCGGTCCCGATTTTGAAAACCCGATCTACTATTGGCTGCCATCAATAGCTCCCAGTGGCTTCGCCTACATCACTTCAGATAAATACCCCGAACTTAAAGGTGACCTTCTCGCGGGTTCCCTTAAATTTCAATACCTGGAACATCTCAGTCTAAACGGCACAACCGTGACGGCAAGAGAGCGCCTGTTGAAAGGTATTGGCCGGGTGCGGGACGTGGTACAGGGACCTGACGGATACATTTATGTTTCGGTAGAAGGAAAAGGTATATTAAAACTACTTCCGAAGCAGTAATGAGAAAAATATTATTCATTTTTTTAATTTTCCCGATACTTTCGTGCAGGTTGGGTTCCAAAAATGTCAATTCTGAAGCTGTTTCTGGAAAAGAACTTTCTGCAGAAACAAAGCAAAGCATTTCCCGTGGTGCACAATTGTACAACAATTTCTGTGCTTCCTGCCATCTTTCGGGAGGAGAAGGCATAAACGGCATTTTTCCTCCACTAAAAAATTCTCAATGGCTTACAGAAGAAAGAAAAAAAGTTATTCACACCGTAAAATATGGCTTGCAGGGGCCAATTACGGTGAATGGAGAAAAGTATGACAACCTAATGACGCCGTTAGGCCTTACAGATGCTGAGGTGACCGATGTTCTGAACTATGTTTTCAAGTCCTGGGGTAACAATGTGCACCCGCTTGTAACAGAAGAAGAAGTAGCTGCCATAGAAAAATAATATTTGACTTCATAAAAACCTAAATAATTACCTTTGCGCCAAAATCAAGAATATGTTGATCATTGGAATTGCCGGAGGTACCGGTAGCGGGAAAACCACCGTAGTAAATCAAATTATTGAAGAGCTAAAAAACGAAGAGGTAGATGTGATTTCCCAGGATTCTTATTACCAGGATACAAGTCACCTCTCCTTCGAACAGCGCACCAGGATCAATTTTGACCATCCAAAATCAATAGATTTTGATCTTTTGGTTCAGCATCTCAAAGATTTGAAGGCCGGTAAAAGCATCGAGCAGCCGGTTTATTCTTTTAAAGAGCATAATCGCACGGGAGAAACCGTCGAAATAGAACCGCGAAAGGTGATCATTGTAGAAGGAATTTTGATCCTAACCCACCCCGATATCAGGGAAATGTTTGACATCAAAATTTATGTACACGCAGACAGCGATGAACGCTTAATTCGCCGCCTTAAACGTGACATAGCAGATAGAGGCCGCGATCTTAACGAGGTACTCAACCGTTACCAAACCACCTTAAAACCTATGCATCAGCAATTTATAGAACCCACAAAAGAATTTGCTGATATCATCATTCCAACAAACCGCTACAATACCGTTGCTGTTGATATTGTTCAAACAATTATACGCCAGCGTTTACTCTAAATTTGTATCTTTAGACTAATGAAATTAAGAGATATTCGAAGAAAGAAATGGTTTCGCATTGCAAGCAATAAGTACCTGCTTGTGCTCGTGGCATTTATCTTCTGGATGTTATTCTTAGATAGTAATTCTTGGCTAATACATCATGAACTAAACCTGGAAATTGAAGATCTTGAAAAGAACAAACATTACTACGTTGAAGAGATCAATAAAGATAAAGCCATCATCAACAAATTGAGCGATTCTCTTGAGCTTGAAAAATTCGCCCGCAACGAGTATTTCATGAAGAGAGAGAACGAGGAGATCTATATTATAGAGTACGAAGAGGAGGATTAAGGCTTCAAAAACAGGATTTTCATCATGTGTTCGGTCATTTAATTTAAAGAACATGAGTGAAAATTTATTCGCTGAATTTGAGGAAATCTCGGCAAAACAATGGAAACAAAAAATCCAGTTTGACCTCAAAGGTGCCGATTACAATGAGACTCTCGTTTGGAACTCTCCCGACGGGATCAATGTTAAACCCTTTTATCATCCCGATGAGACAGCTGCCCCGGTGAAGCTCAACGCTCCTCCGCATTGGAATATCACCCAGCAGATTTACGTCGCCTCTACAGAAAAATCTAACAAAACGGCACAGGAAGTGCTTCAAAAAGGTGCCGAAGCCTTATGGTTTATTTTACCTTCGGAAGAAGTTGATCTAAAAACACTTTTTAAAGACCTACCAAAAGTTCCGGTTTACATCAAAACCGAATTTTTATCTGAAAATTTTATACTGAAACTGGACAGGGAAATCGGCGGGGATTTCGACCTATTTTTACAGTTAGATATTTTGGGTCATCTCTCCCGAACCGGAAACTGGTTCGAAGGCATGAGGCAGGATCATGAAATCATGGATTCACTGCTTCAGAAGGTTCAAAATATTGAAACGATCATTTGCATCGATGTTTCGCTTTATCAAAATGCAGGCGCGAACATTCCGCAGCAACTGGCTTATGCACTCGCCCATGTGAATGAATATTTCAATCACTTTTCTGGTCTTTCCGAAGAGAAAAAACAACAGTTAAAAATTCAGTTTTTGGTCTCTGTGGGTCCAAATTATTTCTTCGAAATCGCAAAATTAAGAGCGCTTCGCTGGCTTTTCAATTCTCTTTCTGCAGAATATGGCTTTGCTGAAGAATGCCATATCCTGGCCTTGCCCACAAAGCGCAACAAAACCCTGTTTGATTATAACGTCAATCTTTTGCGCACCACTACAGAATGCATGAGTGCAGCTTTGGGTGGCGCCAACAGCATTTGCAATATGGCCTATGATGCCTTTTATCATAAGAACAATGACTTCGGAAGCAGAATCGCACGCAACCAGCTGCTCATCCTTAAGCACGAAAGCTATTTTGAAAAAGTGGCCAATCCTGCCGAAGGAAGTTACTACGTTGAAAGCCTCACCCAGGAGATGGCCGAAAAAGCTTTGGATATCTTTAAGGATATTGAAAAAGGCGGTGGCTTTCTCACTCAACTGAAGGAGGGAATAATTCAGAAAAAAATAGAAGATAGCGCCAACAAAGAGCAGGAAAATTTTGATTCGGGAAACCTGGTACTTATTGGCTCAAATAAATTTCCCAATCCGGCAGATAAGATGAAAAATGAATTAGAACTCTATCCATTCCTAAAACAGAATCCCCGAAAAACTCTCATCAAGCCAATCCTGGAAAAAAGGCTTTCAGAAAAGATGGAGCAGGAACGGCTTGAAAAAGAAAATTAGTAACCACCGCAACCAATTATCATGAGCAGAAAAGATCTTCACCATTTGACATTAAAATCAGACACCGGCGGTGCCCATAATGCTGCGAATAACCAAAAAACTTATACAAAAGCAGACGTTGAAAACCTGCATCACTTAAAATTTGCCGCGGGAATTCCGCCTTATCTTCGGGGGCCGTACAGCACCATGTATGTGACACGGCCGTGGACCATAAGGCAGTATGCCGGCTTTTCCACCGCCGAAGAGAGCAATGCTTTCTATCGCAGGAATCTTGCGGCGGGACAAAAAGGACTCTCTGTTGCCTTTGACCTTGCCACCCACCGGGGGTATGACAGTGACCACGAGAGAGTGGTTGGCGATGTGGGAAAAGCGGGAGTAGCTATAGATTCTGTAGAGGATATGAAGACCCTCTTTGACCAGATCCCTTTAGATAAAATGTCTGTATCAATGACCATGAACGGGGCAGTATTGCCCATTATGGCATTTTACATCGTGGCTGCCGAAGAACAGGGCGTAAAACCCGGGCAGCTCTCAGGAACCATTCAAAATGACATTTTAAAGGAGTTCATGGTGAGAAACACCTATATCTATCCTCCTACTCCGTCAATGAAAATCATTTCAGACATTTTTGAGTACTCTTCGAAAAATATGCCCCGGTTTAACAGCATAAGTATCTCAGGATACCACATGCAGGAAGCCGGAGCTACCAGTGAGATCGAACTGGCTTACACGCTCGCCGACGGACTGGAATATATCAGGAAAGGACTGGAAGCAGGAATGGACATCGACAGTTTCGCGCCCCGTCTTTC
>JBAVJE010000047.1:0-2068 GCA_049687615.1 Salinimicrobium sp.
GATCTAAAGTACATAGAATTATGTGCACGGCAGATTGCCCGGGTAGCTAAAGATGATAAGATCGTCATTGAGAAATCTACTTTACCAGTGCGGACAGCGGCGGCTTTAAAAGAAATCCTCGATGGCACCGGAAACGGTGTGAAATACCAGATTCTGTCAAATCCGGAGTTTTTAGCAGAAGGAACTGCCGTAGAAGACCTGAGAAAACCAGACCGGGTGCTGATAGGTGGTGATGTTGAAACTGAAGAAGGAAGGGATGCAATGCAGGCATTGGCTGATATTTATGCCCACTGGGTGCCAAAAGAGAATATTCTTACCACGAATGTCTGGTCTTCGGAATTATCTAAATTGACGGCCAATGCCTTTTTAGCTCAACGAATTTCCAGTATTAATGCCATGTCTGAGCTCTGCGAAAAAACTGGAGCCGATGTAAAGGAAGTGGCTAGGGCAGTGGGAATGGACAGCCGGATTGGACCGAAATTCCTTCAGTCTTCGGTCGGTTTTGGAGGCTCCTGCTTTCAAAAAGATATTCTTAACCTTGTTTATATATCAAAAAGCTTTGGGCTAAATGAAGTGGCCGATTACTGGCAGCAGGTGATCACTATGAATGATCATCAAAAACGTCGTTTTGCTGCTAATATGGTGAAGACACTTTTCAATACTGTGGCCGGTAAAAAGATCGCTTTACTGGGCTGGGCTTTTAAAAAGGACACCAATGATACCAGGGAGTCTGCAGCTATCTATGTAGCCGATTATCTCCTGAATGAACAGGCTGAGGTGGTCGTTTATGATCCCAAAGTAAAGGAAGAGCAGATTTATGCAGATCTTGATTATCTCGGCACCAGGAGCGAAGAAGAGAACAGGAGTCGTGTGAAAGTAGTAAAGGACCCTTATGATGCCTGTGCAGAGGCGCATGCGGTAGCAGTTCTTACTGAATGGGATGAATTCAAACAATTGGACTGGAAGGAGATCTATGAAAATATGTTGAAACCGGCCTTTCTTTTTGACGGACGACGCCTGTTGGAGAGAAAGACCAAGGAAGAGATTGGTTTTGAGTTTTATGCGATCGGTAATTAATCGCGCCTCTATCCGCGAAATCAGTAAAAATCCGCGCAATCCGTAATAATCCGTGTAGTCCTTTATAATAATTATATTCGCCGTCAGCAAAACGAACCAAAGCTTTGGTAGAAAGTAAAAAGAACACCGCCATATTTATCATGCCGCGGGCAAGTACTGCCTGGCGGGGAGCAGAGGCCATGTGGATCTCGGTGGCGGGAATTGCTGCAGCCGCAAAAAAGAAATATGGTTCAGCTGTTGTAGTGACTTCAGATAAAATAGCGCAGCCTGAGGAGGTTTTGGGATATCCACTTTTAGGTCCGGTTGAAGATTCGGCGACAAGGTTGAGGAAGACCAAGATCCTACCTGCTTTTCTAAGAACCATCTTCTCAGATTTTTTGCTATGGAAAAACCGAAGTTCCTGGAAAATTACGGAAAGGCTGGATCTTGATCCAGGCGAGATAGCCTTTGTTTGGGAAAAGCATGATCTTTTTCCCGGGCCGGGGCGAAAATTAGCCAATAAATGGCAGGTACCTTTTGTATCTTATGTACATGCTCCGGTGGTTTGGGAGGCTTCTAAATGGGGTGTGAAAAGGTTTTTCTGGGGCAAATGGTTTGAAAAGTACGAAGCAGCATGTTTGAAAAAAGCAGATTATGTAGGTGCTGTGTCGGAAGAGGTTAAAAGAAAGCTTATTACAATGGGAATAGATGAAAAAAAGATTTTTGTTTCCCCCATGGCTGTCGATCCGGAACCCTTTGAAGTAAGAGAAGAAATTAGGAATAATTTAAGAGAAGAGCTGAATATAAAGGATAAGTTTGCAATTGGTTGGACGGGTAGTTTCCGTAGTTTTCATGGGATGGATTATCTAATTCGGGCTTTTAGTGAGATTTCAAAAAAACACAAAAATGTTGTGCTGATCCTGGTAGGGGAAGGAAATGAATTGGAAGAAACAATGGAGTTGGCATCAAATATGAAGGTTAGCTCGAAAGTTATTTTTACGGGGAGGAAGGC
>JBAVJE010000048.1:0-13604 GCA_049687615.1 Salinimicrobium sp.
TTGTTGAGTGCACTACCATTCTTAACGGATATATTAAGTATTTAAAGAGGGCCGAAGCCAACCAATAACTTTTAACGATTAACAATTCAACTAATGAATATTACACTTAAAATATGGCGTCAAAAAGATGCCGTCACCAAAGGGAAACTCGAAACCTACCAGCTTGGAGGGGTCGAGCCAGATATGTCTTTTCTTGAAATGCTTGATGTTCTTAACCAGGAATTGATAGACAAAGGAGAAGAGCCAGTTGTTTTTGATCACGACTGCCGTGAAGGAATTTGCGGAACATGTAGTCTTCAGATAAACGGAGAGCCTCATGGGCCCGACCGTGGCATTACGACCTGTCAATTGCACATGAGAATGTTCAACGATGGGGATACCATTACCATTGAACCGTTTAGAGCCAAAGCTTTCCCGGTGATCAAGGATTTGGTCATAGATCGTTCTGCCTTTGAAAGAATTCAGCAGGCAGGGGGGTATGTTTCTGTAAATACTTCCGGAAATACACAGGATGCCAATGCTATTCTTGTGGGCAAAGATAAAGCAGACACCGCTTTTGATGCAGCTACCTGCATTGGGTGCGGAGCATGTGTGGCAGCCTGTAAGAATGCCAGTGCCATGCTGTTCACTTCGGCCAAAGTAAGCCAGCTTAGCCTGCTTCCGCAGGGAGAGGTGGAAGCAGATCGTCGCGTACTTGCAATGGTAGAGCAAATGGACAAGGAAGGATTTGGAAACTGTACTAATACAGGGGCATGTGAAATTGAATGTCCTAAAGGAATCTCTCTTGAAAACATTGCGAGAATGAACCGTGAATACTTTTGTGCGAGTTCAGATTAATATTTTGTCAATAACTTAGTTAAACCCGGTCTTTGCAGTCCGGGTTTTTTTTTGCAACTTTTCAAAAAACAGAAATGGTTACGATTCCAGGTTTTTCTTCCAAACTTCCCAAACATAAAACCAGCATCTTTACCGTAATGAGCCAGATGGCTTACCGGCATAATGCAGTAAATATGTCACAGGGTTATCCCAACTTTGAGACCGACCAACACCTGAAGGACCTGGTGTGTAAGGCAATGAACGATGGCTATAACCAATATGCCCCTTTGCCCGGAATTTCCCCACTGCGCGAACAAATCGTGCAGAAGATCGAAAAGCTGCACAACAAAAAATACGACAAGAATTCTGAAGTGACAGTGACCGATGGTGCGACCCAGGCACTTTATCTGGGCATAACCGCTTTCGTAAAGCCGGGAGATGAGGTAATTATCTTAAAACCTGCCTACGACAGCTATGAACCTGCCGTAAAATTATGCGGGGGAAAACCGGTACTCATCCAGATGAAGGGGAAGGATTATACTATTGACTGGCAGGAAGTGGAAGCGAAGATCAATTCTAAAACCCGAATGCTCATCGTTAACACGCCTCACAATCCCAGCGGAAATGTTTTTAGTAAAGAGGATATGATGAAGCTGGAGCAGGTTTTAAAAGGCACAGACGTCATTCTGCTCAGTGATGAGGTTTATGAGCATATTGTTTTTGATGAGGCAAAACATTACAGCGCTTCAGCTTTTCCGGGTCTTGCCGAAAGGGCCATTGTTTGCGCCAGCTTTGGAAAGACCTTTCACAATACCGGCTGGAAAATGGGATATAGTGTAGCTCCTGCAGCATTAATGGCCGAAATTCATAAGGTGATGGAAGTAAATGTTTTTTGTGTGCATCATCCTACTCAGCGGGCCTTCGCCGAATACCTCCGGGAGCCTGCGCATTACCTGAAGTTGGGAGAATTTTATCAGCAAAAAAGAGATAAATTCCTGTCATTAATAAAAGACACTGCCTTTAAATTTAAGCCTTCAAAGGGCACTTATTTTCAACTTTTAGACTACTCTGAAATTTCACAGGATTCTGATGTGGATTTCGCAGAGCAGCTTATCAAGGAATATGGCCTGGCCAGCATTCCGGTTTCGGCATTTAACAAGGAAGAACTAGATCAACGACAGTTGAGGTTTTGCTTTGCTAAGACCAATGAAACCCTTGAGAAAGCAGCAGAGATCCTTAAAAAGGTAAAATAATTACTCGTTCTCCCGTTGTGTGAGACGCTCGTCAATATAACCGCGCACAATTTCGGTGGTCACACCAAAAACCACATGTGCGAACAACTCATTTAGTTGTATCCCAAAAGGGATCTTTTCGGGGCTTTTTTCTGCGCCGAGTAAAGGGAAGGTAGTTTCATGAGTCGAGGCCCAGGTGGTACCTCCCAGCATGACGCCGTCGATGACAGAAATCTTATCCTTATGCCTTTTCCCATAGCCATAAGCGGCTCCCACCGTGGCCCCTAAAGGGATATTCACAAGCTGCTCCACAATTCCTTCATTTTCTATTTTTATAGGAGTACCCGTCACTTTCAAGGCTAGTTCATCCATCATTTTGATCTGTGCCGAACGTTCATCGATCTTGCGCACGTGTAGAAAACGTTCTACAGATGATTTTACCGCGCTGCCAACAAGTCCGCCAATAAAACCAGCGAGAAGTCCGCGGGTCGCACTGGCCGGAAAGGAATCTTTTTCAAAAAGGGTACTTAAGCTCATGGGTTTCGTCATTTTTTTGGAACATAAAACTATTTAAAGTCTGCCCGGCGGCCAATGATTTAACAAGCATTTAGCAGGAAATTGTCCATTTTTGATACATTTACATATGGCTGAAAAACTAAAAACCGTCCTTCTGCAGGCCGACCTGGAGTGGGAAAAAATTGAGCAGAACAAAAAGAACTTTGAGGAGAAAATCAACAGGCTTTCTGAAGATGTAGATCTTATTATCCTGCCCGAAATGTTCACTACCGGCTTTTCCATGAATGCTTCAGAATTAGCCGAACCTGCCAAAGGGCCTTCCTTTGAATGGATGCAAAAAATGGCTTCGAAAAAAAAGGCGGCAATAACCGGCAGTATCATTACTTCTGAAAAAGGGCATTTTTACAACCGCTTATATTTCGTCTTTCCCAACGGAGAATTTCAGAAATACGATAAGCGCCACACCTTCACTTTTGCGAAGGAACATGAGACCTATAATTCAGGAACAAAACGGTTGATCGTTGATTACAAAGGCTGGAAGATCTTGCCGCTCGTGTGCTATGATCTCAGATTTCCGGTGTGGGCCAGAAACACTCAAGATTACGATCTCCTGTTTTATATCGCCAACTGGCCTGCAGGACGTATTACTGCCTGGGATACATTGCTGAAGGCGCGGGCTATAGAAAATATGAGCTATTGCATTGGGGTCAACCGCTTTGGTCGCGACGGTAAAGATCTCGACTATGTAGGCCACTCGGCGGTATACGACTGTCTTGGCAAAAAAGTCTCCCAAAAAGCCGAAGAAGACGAATGGGAAGAAGAGGTGATACTTTATAAAAAGCACGTGCAGGATACCCGTTCCCGGTTTGGATTTTTGGGGGATCGGGATGAATTTACTCTAAAGTAAAAGTATATACATCGTCCCAGTTTGCTCTCACCGAAAGCAAATCGGGATAATAGGTCACTTTTTCGGCCTGCCGTTTGCCCAAGAAACTTCCAGTGTCCCAGATTCCGTTCTCATTCGTGTCGTAGATAAGGCGCAATAAATAACTCCCCGGTTCTACATTTTTGAAATTGACAGTTGCTTCTCCCTGGCTGTATTTTTCTGCCTTTACTTCTCCTTTTTCGGTGGTGAGCTGAAGCAGAATTGGATATTCTTCTACATTCTGAAGATTGATGGTAAGATTTCCATAGTCGGCATAGTTTCGGGTATTAAACTTCGCTTTGAGGGTATCGTTGGCCTTTCCGAAGAAATCAACAAAGGCTCCGGGCAATGCTGTCAATTGATAGCTCTGTTTTTCTTCTTTTTTAAAGGAAATGATGTAAGCCTTATTCCATCGATCATAATTAGCCTCAAAGGACATAGGGATGGAATCATTGCGCACCAGTTGCACAAGGGAGTCGTTAATTTTAACCAGCGGGATGCTGGGCAGGATTCTAAGGTTTTGATCAAAATTCAGGCTGCCTCGTGGCTCAAAAGTGAACTGTAGAGAATCAGGTTTCATTTCCTTGAGGCGGGTAAGGAGTGTATCTGTCGTTCCGGGAGTTTTTACCAGGAACTGTAAGGTATCTGCGGCAAAGTTGGGTTTATACCAGTAATGTAAAGTATCGGTCTTCGCATCTTTGGTAATGGTGGCCTCAAAGTTTTCGGGAATATTTGAGAGAACGTCAAATTTCAGACTGTCCTGGACGATCTGTCCTTCATACCCAAAAATGAGATGCTGTTGTGCCTTTTGTTGTGGCCTTAGAAACTTTCCGGATAGGTTTTCCTTGAAAAGGATGAGGTCAAAAGCCGTTTCTGTAGGAATAGTAACAAAATCATCTGCAAAGGCAATTTTGTCGGTCTTTGGGTCGTATTTATAGTTGTTGTTCACATCTTTGATCGCGACCATTTGGTATTTTCCTTCTTTTAAATTGTTAAGCTGAAAAGTGGTCGCGCTGTCAAGCGTATTAGTAACATATCGCGGCATTTGAGTGTAAACGGCAGAATCTGTGTACGTGCTGTCCACCTCGTAGAGCATGACCGAAATATATGGGTCGGGGAGGTTTAACAGCGCGTCTTTTACATTTCCCGTAACCGTGAGGGAGTCAATATATGGGCCGGTGGAAAAAGCATAAGTGAAATAATCCAAAGGGTTACCTTCATTGTTATCTGTAATACTTCTTCCAAAGTTGATGGTATAGGTAGTTTGCTCCTGCAAAGTATCATTAATCCTTATTCTTATTGATTTGCTGGCTGTTCCTAAAGGAGTGATTTCGGGTCGGGGATCCATAGGCGGGGAAATGATCACCTGTCGCTGTGGATCTTTTAGTTTGATGAATTCATTGAAGTAAATCCTGATCTCCCGTGCATTAAAGTTAGTAGTGAAATTCTCGGGTCGGGCCTTAACGAATTTTGGGGGGGTGGCGTCTTTTGCGCCTCCGTCGGGTGTACCTCTTTTTGCACAGGCGGTGATGAGGATACTACTGAAGATCACAAACAGCAAGCGGAATAAAGGACTTTTCATCAACACGAAATTTATTACAAAGAAACAATTAATTCTTCTATTTTGAAGCTTCAGTGGGTCACGGCCATAGTGGCAAAACTAAGTTTTACTCCCGGGGCTTCCAGCAGTTTGTGGGCGCAGGCTTCAAGGGTGGCGCCTGTTGTAACCAGATCGTCTACCAGCAAAACGTGGGAATTCTCTATGATTTCGGGTCTTTGAAGAACAAAAGTTTCCTCAATTTTCCCCCAGCGCGATATCCTTTTCTTGAGGGTTTGAGTTTGAGAGCTTGACACCTTCAGTAGAATGTCATCGTAAAATGGCACTTTTAGAGCCTTTGCAATTTCGGTTCCGAAACTGGTCACCTGATTGTAACCGCGCTTCTTCAGTTTTGATTTATGTAAAGGCACAGGTAACACAGCCGATACCTCGTTAAACGCGAAATTTTTACTGAGCTCGGCACCCAGCCAGGCTCCAAGGAATTCTCCAATCTCCTCTTGTCCTCTGTATTTAAGGTTATGAACGAGTTTCTGCACCATGCCCTTTTTTTCGAAAAGAAGCAGGGAAATGGCATTTTCGACAGGTATTCTTCCGTAGAAAATTTTTTCTACAGGATTATCTTTTTGGAGGTGAAAATCGGCAATGGGAAGTTCATGTAAACAATTGGTGCATAGCAAGTTCTCATGTTTAAGAAGAGACGCTTCACAGGTAATGCATACCCGTGGATATAATAAATCCAAAAAATCGTGAAACATTTGTTAAGGAAATAGCAATAACCTATATTAAACTGCTAAATTTACAATGTACAATAAAAAATTTTGAATTATGACTGACCAAAAAAGTAACAATGCCTTAAAGATTTTAACCGGGGTATTGGCAGTAGCTTTGGTTGCTTTAGGAATATATACCATTAAGTTTTACAACGACGAAAAAGAAAACAAGGCGCTTCTGGAGCAGGAAAAATCTGCCATTGAAGGTGAGCTTAATGATCTGATCGTAAAATATGATGAAGCCATTGCCGAAAATGAAGGTTTAGATTCAGAACTTAGTGACGCGAGGGAAAGAATAGTTAACCTTCGGGATTCTGTACAAAACATGGAAGCCACAATGGCACTTGTCTCAAGATACCGCCGGGAAGTAAGTGGACTTAAGGCTGAAAAGGAACAACTTTTTAGAGTAGTGGATTCCTTGAGCAATCAAAATCAACTCTTAATTACAACCATAGATAGCACCAACAATGTGTTGCTGGAGAGAACAAGAGTTTCCGACTCGCTGCAGACGCAGAATCGAACTATGGCAAATAAGATCGATCGTGCTGCTGAACTTAAAGTGAGTAATCTTAGAGGAGAAGGGGTAATTGAAAGAAACAGCGGTCGCCTGGTGGAAAATGACCGTACCCGCCGGGTTGATAAGATAAGGACATGTTTTAGCCTCACCCCAAATTCACTTGCAGAATCGGGAGAAAAAGAGCTTTATGTGCAGGTATACAATCCTAACAATAATCTCGTTGGGGATCAGATAGCAGTACAGCACGAGGGTGGAACCATGGTCTACAGTGCAGCGACAAAAGTTTTTTATGAGAATGAAGAACTGGATGTTTGTATACTTGCCAATACAGTTGAAGAACGCTTGATCGAAGGAACTTATAAAGTTCTCGTTTATAACGGTCCAAATTTAATTGGAGCAACCAGCTTTAGTTTACGATAAAAAGGTTAAAAATTAATTAATGCAGCCGCCTTGACAGGAATCAGGGCGGTTTTTTTATTTTTGCGCTATGGCAAAACAAGAAGATCAATTCAAGAACGTTATTTCCCATGCTAAAGAGTATGGGTACATATTTGCTTCCAGCGAAATCTATGATGGGTTGAGCGCTGTCTATGACTATGGACAGAATGGAGCTGAATTAAAGAAAAATATCAGGGAATACTGGTGGAAAAGCATGGTGCAGCTGCACCAGGAGATTGTGGGCATTGATGCCTCTATTCTCATGCATCCCGCGACCTGGAAAGCCTCGGGGCACGTAGATGCTTTTAACGATCCTTTGATTGACAATAAGGATTCAAAAAAGCGATATAGAGCAGACGTTTTGGTGGAAGATTATGCAGAAAAGTTAAACCTAAAGGCACAAAAGGAGGTCGACAAGGCTAAAAAACGTTTTGGTGATGCTTTTGACCAGGAGCAGTTTGTCAACACTAATGACAGAGTGCAACGTTATCTGGGAGAAAGGAAACAGATCCTGGAACGGCTTGGAAATTCTCTCACAAAAGAAGATCTCAAGGATGTTAAGGCGCTTATTGAGGAATTGGAGATCGCAGATCCCGAGACAGGCTCAAAAAACTGGACCGATGTGCGGCAGTTTAATCTCATGTTTGGAACCAAACTGGGAGCTTCTTCTGAAACCGCAACTAATTTATACTTAAGACCGGAAACAGCTCAGGGTATTTTTGTGAACTTTTCTAATGTGCAAAAGACCGGAAGGATGAAGATTCCTTTTGGGATCGCTCAAACCGGAAAAGCTTTTAGAAACGAAATCGTGGCGAGACAGTTCATCTTTAGGATGAGAGAATTCGAGCAGATGGAGATGCAGTACTTTGTTCGTCCCGGGGAGGAACTTAAATGGTACGAGCGTTGGAAAGAAGTGCGTCTAAATTGGCATCTGTCACTTGGCCTGGGTAAAGAAAACTATCGTTTCCATGACCATGATAAACTTGCACATTATGCCAATGCCGCTGCAGATATTGAATTTAACTTCCCCTTCGGGTTTAAAGAACTGGAAGGTATTCATTCCCGTACAGATTTTGATCTAAAGGCTCACGAAGAACATTCAGGAAAAAAATTACGGTTTTACGATCCCGAACTTAAAGAGAACTATGTGCCTTATGTGATTGAGACTTCAATTGGGCTTGACAGGATGTTTTTAGCCGTGCTTTCGGCTGCGCTACAGGAGGAAGAACTAGAAAATGGCAGTACCAGAACAGTTCTCAAGTTACCTTCTATACTTGCACCTTATAAAGCTGCAGTTTTGCCTTTGGTTAAGAAGGATGGTCTTCCTGAACTTGCGCAGGAAATAGTTGATGAGCTAAAATGGGATTTTAATGTGCAGTATGATGAGAAAGATGCCATTGGCAGAAGATATAGAAGGCAGGATGCTGCCGGTACCCCGCTGTGTATAACAGTTGATCATGATTCTCTGGAGGATAGAATGGTGACTATTCGCTTCAGGGACAGTATGGAGCAAAAAAGAGTTGCAATTTCTGAAATTTCTGAAATGATCTCCCGGGAGGTAAATTTTAAACATTGGATGAAGAATTAATTTTTTTCGGAGTAAAAAAGTTAAAAAAAGGTCAATTCTTTCTGAATTGACCTTTTTTATGCCAGAAACATGGGATATTCAGCTAAATTTATACAACGAAATAACTGCTACGTGAATAAATTTGTACTTTCCGTTTTTTTCTGTTTTTCTTCGATGGTCCTTTTCGGCCAGGAAAGAATGAAACCTGTTGCAGTGGGATCTTCAAAGGCAATCTCTTCACAACCTTTATCTTCCAAAGTGCTTGTCGCACCAAAATCCAAACATGAAGAGGTCAATGAAAAAAGGCGGGGGACACCAAGAGTGGTGCCGGGTAAAGGATTTCCAAAGACCATAGATGCTGCCTGGCAACAGGATATGGGAAGAATACCGGGAAAAGCGCCTATGTTCACTTTTGATGCTGTGGTTGCCTTTCATAAACCTCTTGATCCCACGGGAGCTGTGGGGCCTAATCATTACGTAACTGCATTTAATTCGGGTTTTGCCATTTTTGATAAATCAGGTAATTTGCTTTTACCGCCTACAGATCTATCGAGTATCGGAGGAGAATTTATTGATGAAGATCTTGGTGATCCTATAGTACAGTATGATTCTTTTGCCGACAGATTTATCATCATGCAGTTTGCAGGTTGCGGCGAATGTACCAGCCGGACAGATGAGACCAACGGACTTTTGATCGCGGTTTCTCAGGGACCCGATCCTGTGAATGACGGTTGGTATACCTACAGGTTTGGCACCAATACCTTTCCCGATTATCCTAAGCTTTTCATTTGGAGTGATGGCTACTACATTACGACTAAC
Organism: Salinimicrobium sp.; assembly: GCA_049687615.1. Classification (GTDB taxonomy): domain Bacteria; phylum Bacteroidota; class Bacteroidia; order Flavobacteriales; family Flavobacteriaceae; genus Salinimicrobium. The sequence goes on from JBAVJE010000048.1 coordinate 9,159, forward strand.
CAGGATCCGACAGACCCAATTTATGATGAGGTTGTTTATGTCGTGGAGAGAGATCAAATGCTCAAGGGGGAAGAGGCCCGGCATATTGCACTACCGCTTCCCGGGGCGCAGTACAGCACGTTTTTAAGTCCGGCTGGCTTTAATGCCGTGGGCGATGAAGCCCCTCCAAAGGGAAATACCCCATTAATTTATTTTCAGGATGATTCCTGGATGGGCGTTAATATGGATCATCTAAAAATGTGGGAAATCAATGTCGACTGGAATGATCCCATGAATTCAGAAATATATGAAAGTCAGACTCTGGGGCCTTCTGAAGGAGTGAGCCCTTTCCTTTCCACTTTTGACGGCGGTTCCTTCAGTAACCTTTCTCAGCCCTCAGGCCCCGACATAGATGCGCTGCAGGGAGCGATCATGTATCCTACTTCCTATCGTCGCTTTGAAGATCATAATTCGGTGGTGTTCAATTTTGTGGTAGACGTAGATCCTTCCGCAGTAGAGCACGCGGGAATACGCTGGTATGAATTACGTCAGGAAAATGCCGGCGGGCCGTGGCACGTTTACCAGGAAGGTACTTACGCGCCCGATTTTAGCGATCGCTGGTGTGGTAGCATTGGGATAGATAAATTCGGAAACATTGGCCTTGGGTTTACTATACTTAATGATAACGAAAGAAATACGATTCTCCCTACTTTGGCCTATACCGGCAGATATGCACAGGATCCCCCGGGAGTGATGACCATTAAAGAAGAATATATTGCCGAGAGTAAGGTTATTAACGAAAGTAGCAGGTACGGCGATTATTCACACCTTTCTATTGATCCTGTAGATGGCCGTAGTTTCTGGTTCGTGGGTGAATATTTCGAGGATGATGGACGGCATAATGGGGTAGGAGTATTCCAGATAGAATCTCTCAACGCTTCAGATGTTGGAATCGTTGATATTGTTGAACCTAAGAGCACGGGAGTTACCGGTGGTCAAAAGGTGACTGTGGTTATCAGGAATTTTGGGCAACTGCCGCAAACAGATGTTCCTGTTATTCTTAGTGTCGACGGGGAGAATTTGCTCACAGAAACTTTTTCCGGGACTATTGAACCCGAATCACAGGTGAATTTCACCCTGGACGGAACTATAGAAGTTGCGGGCAACGATCCTGTTCAATTAACTGCCGAAACCAATCTTGACGGGGATGAATTGCCCGACAATGATGCTTATACTATAACTCTTGAAAATCTGGAACCAAATGATATTGGCGTGACAGTGATACGAAATCCCGATTCTTTCACACCTTCTACCATCACCGAATTTCCACCCGATGAAGTAGTGGTTACCATCGAAAACTTCGGAAGTGCCCCGCAAAGCAATTTTGAGGTGCAATATAGCCTCAACGGTGGGGAGCCGGTCATCGAAAGCGTTCCCGGGGAATTGCAGGTAAAAGAAGAGATCTCTTATACCTTCGAATCAAAGCCCGACGTGAGTGCAGTAGGGGTGTATCAGATAAGCGCCAGAACGCTGTTATCTACAGATTCTGATGTGTCAAATGATGGCGTCGAGAAGACCTTTGCACATTTGAATTGTATTCCTGTAGGATCAGATTGTCGCTTTGGAGACGGAATAGAGGATTTTTACCTGGGAGATATCATCAACGAAAATATTTATTGCACCGATGGTTATTACAATTTTCTGGATATATCAACCAGGTTGGACCGCTCGCAAGGAACCTCTTACGTGGGGGTCTCCACGGGATTTGCCAGTCAGGATGATGAAAGATTTTCTTTGTGGATAGATTTCAATGATAACGCGGTTTTTGATCCCGATGAACTTTTGATAGATGCAGAGGTGATCCCTTCCAGCAATAGGATTTATACTTACCAATTCAGCATTCCGCAGGATGCTCCTTTAGGACAACATATTATGCGCGTTCGTGCCGGTGATACCGGGGCCGCAGGGGGAGGAGACCTCAATAATCCCTGTGACGTGATGGCTTTTGGGAATACACAGGATTATACCGTAATTATCGAAAGTAGCATTGAAGAATCTGTGCTTAAAGATTCAGATCTCATCATAAGTTCAGAAGATGGCGATCTTTTTAAAGTCAAGATGACAACCACCTATCAGCAGCCGCTCTATATTACCGTTTTCAACCTTTTGGGTCAAAAGCTTCTTGATTACGGTCTCGAAAGATCAGCCCGGGGTTATGAGTACGACCTGGACATGTCTTATGTGGCGCCGGGCGTGTACCTGGTTAGAGTTGGCACGCGCGACGAAGGCCGCGTAAAGAGAATTGTTGTGCCTTAATACCTTCGAAAAATGAAACTTTTAAGACCTTTATGCTGAAGAAATTTTCTTCGGAAGGATTTTCTTTGGGATATTTCCTGGAGAAGGAAAAAGCTTAAGAAGAGCTTCTTGAAAAAAGTATCTAAAATGCTATTTTTGGGCAACATTAAAATCCCCATCAATGAAGATTATCTCTTACAACGTCAACGGAATAAGAGCAGCTATAAAAAAAGGCCTGGCAGACTGGCTGAAGCAGGTAGATGCCGATGTAGTATGCCTGCAGGAGATCAAGGCCAACCCCGAACAATTTGACCATGAACCCTTTTACGAGTTGGGCTACAAATACAACTCCTGGTTTCCCGCCGAAAAGAAGGGATACAGTGGGGTGGCTATTCTTAGTAAAATAGAGCCCAAAAATGTCACTTTTGGAACCGGAATAGATTACATGGACTTTGAAGGCCGTAATATTCGGGCAGATTTTGAAGAATGTTCTGTGATGAGCCTGTACCTGCCGTCGGGAACCAATCCTGCACGACTGGAGTTCAAACTGCAGTACATGGAAGATTTTCAAAAATACATCGATGAGCTGAAGATGGAATATCCGCATCTTGTGATTTGCGGTGATTACAATATTTGCCATGAAGCCATTGATATTCATGATCCTGTGAGACTAAAGAACACTTCGGGTTTTCTTCCTGTGGAGCGGGAGTGGCTCGGGAAATTTATCGAATCGGGCTTTGTCGATTCCTTCAGGCACCTCAATTCTGAACCTCATAACTATTCCTGGTGGAGCTACAGGGCTGGTGCAAGAGATCGCAATAAAGGCTGGAGGATTGATTACAATTTGGTAAGTAAACCCTTACAAGAAAAGATCAAACGTGCCGTTATACTACCGGAGGCCAAACACAGTGATCACTGTCCTGTCCTTATAGAACTCTCTTAAACCAATACCTTAACTATGAAAAAAACCATTTTTGCCTTATTTAGCAGTGCGATGCTGCTAACCTCCTGCGTTACATCAAAGGTGTATAAAGACCTGGAAGGCCGCCACGCCCAATTACAGGTCGAAAATAAGGAGCTTGCTCAAGACCTTGAACAGCTTAGAGACAAGAGCTCCCGGGAGCTTAGCGATCTTCGGCAGCAGTATGAAACCTTAAAACAGGAGCAGGATCAATTACAACAGGAGTACCAAACCACCAGCGAAAATTACGAAAAACTCAAAACTTCTTACGACGCGCTTGAGGCAAACAGTTCTTCGGCACTTGCCGAAAATTCCCGCAGGAACCGTGAACTCTTAACCGAACTCGAAAAAAAGGAGAAAGTTTTGGCAGAGGAAAAGGCAAGGTTGGAAAAACTGCAGCAGGATCTTGCTGCCCGCTCAAAACGGGTGAACGAACTAGAGAGTGTGATCGCAGCCAAAGACGCAAAAATGAATGCCCTTAAAAATGCCATTTCTAAGGCCCTTGTTAATTTTGAAGGTAAAGGACTCACTGTGGAACAACGAAACGGAAAGGTCTATGTATCGATGGAGAACAAGCTGTTGTTCAACTCGGGGAGCTGGGCGGTGAATGCCGAAGGAAAGCAGGCGGTGCAACAGCTGGCCAGCGTACTGGCTCAAAATCCTGATATCGCGGTACTCATTGAAGGGCATACAGATAATGTGCCTTATAACGGAAGCGGCCAGTTGAGCGACAACTGGGATCTTTCAACAAAGAGAGCAACCGCCATTGTACATTTGCTTCAGGACAATAAAGGGATCGATCCTCAAAACCTTACTGCTGCAGGAAGAGGCGAATACGCGCCCGTAGCAAGCAATGAAACTGCCGGGGGGAAAGCCAAAAACCGCCGAATTGAGGTGATTCTTACTCCTAAGCTGGACGAGATCGAAAAGCTCTTGCAGGAAATAGACTAAAAAAGAAACTATATAAGGTAAGAGGGGGCAAAAATGTCATTTTTGACCCCTCTTGTTTCTTACTAAAACTCCAGTTTCATGATCCTGTCTGTCTGCAGGTCATTTCCCAGCCAAAACTCGTGCTCCCCGGCAAATTTGAACCTGTTCTTTTCATAGAATTTTATGGCTTTTTCGTTCTTTTCCCAAACGCCCAGCCACAGGTAGCTCATCTTACGCTGAATCGCCATTTCTATCACCGCATCCAACATTGTCTGGCCTAT
>JBAVJE010000049.1:0-5937 GCA_049687615.1 Salinimicrobium sp.
GCTTGAATATGGGCCTGAGTGTCATACCTAAGCTCTGCCGGCAATTGCTTTTTGTCTATAGTAACATAAACGTTGATCTCATCAATAAAGATGACGGCGGCGCTAAGCGTGTTTTCTATCCTCGAAATGTTGTAATTTTGAACAATATCTTTAAATGTGCTTTGTGGCCCTAAACCTTTAGCGGTTTTGAACCTTGGATCTATTACCTGTATAAATCCGACTGTGCTTGTAGAATCAAAGGCTTGTACAGGTTCCATAAGCAGTATTTTTTTACCAGATTTATCGTAGATCTCGATCTCATTGCTTTTTTTGAAGATCTCCCCTTCGCTCATTTGCTTCACAATAGAATCTCCGGCAAAAACCGAATCAAGTTCGCTGATTTTTACGTCTTTGGTGAGCCTTCCAATGCTGTTTTGGCTTATTAGATATGGATCTTGTTCTTTTTCGCAGGAAATGAAGAAAATAGAAGCAAGAAGTAAAACTGAAAGTCTTTTTTTCATGATTTATTTGGGTACTTATTTTATTAGTTTGTTGAGTACACCCATTACACCTCTAATGAAGGTTGCGCTGGTGAGTACTTTTATAATTGCTTTTTGTGGTCTGCCGGAACTTCGCTTGGGAGCAGTTCTTTCTACCCTTTGACGTTCCTCTTTAGCCTTTTTTCGTGCCTGTTCTTCGTCTGCTTTTTCGATTTTTTTAGTTAGGATCTCGTAAGCGCTTTCCCTGTCCAGGTTTTCATTGTATTTTTCTTTTAGTCCTGAAGTTGCAATAAGCTCCTTTAATTCGGCGTCGGTCAAAATATCCATTCGGCTCATTGGTGCGCGAAGCATTGTAGCGGCAAGAGGGGTGGGTCTTCCTTTCTCGTCCAGCACGGTCACTAAAGCCTCGCCAATTCCTAACGCAGTGATTTCATTTTTGGTATCATAAAAATCGGAAAGAGGATAATTTTCTGCAGCAAGTTTGATCGCTTTTCTGTCTTTGGCGGTAAAAGCCCTTAAAGCATGCTGTATCTTTAATCCCAGCTGGCCTAGTACCTCGGCGGGAACATCTGCCGGATTTTGTGTAACAAAATAAATTCCCACGCCTTTAGACCTGATGAGCTTTATGATGCTTTCAATCTGGTCCATTAGTGCGTCTGAAGCTTCCTTAAAAATAAGATGAGCCTCATCTATAAACAATACGAGTTCGGGTTTCTCCAGATCTCCTTTTTCGGGAAAACTGCTGTAGATCTCGGCCAAAAGGCTCAGCATAAACGTCGAGAAGAGTTTTGGTCTATCCTGGATATCATTGAGCCTAAGGATATTGATATAGCCGTGGCCTGCCGCGTTTTTTCGGGTCAGATCCTTCACATCAAAGGAGCGTTCTCCAAAAAAACGGTCTGCGCCCTGTTGTTCCAGTGAAACGATTTTTCTTAGAATGGCACCGGTAGAAGCAGAGGAGACGCGTCCATATTCTTTTTCAAATTCTTCTTTGCCTTCTTCGGTAGAGAATTGCAGGATCTTTTTTAGATCTTTCAGGTCGAGCAAAGGCAGCTGCTTATCATCACAGTACTTGAAAATAATAGAAATGATTCCTGTCTGTGCGTCGGAAAGATCCAGAACACGAGATAAAAGCACAGGTCCGAATTCACTCACTGTAGCCCGTAATCTTAATCCATCCTGTTCCGAAAGGCTGAGGATCTCTACCGGGGAGCCGGCAGCTTCAAAAGGAAAATCCAGTTTTTTATGGCGTTCCAGGATAAAATCTGCTCCTTCCGAAGGTTTTGCTACTCCGCTGAGGTCTCCTTTTACATCCATCAACATAACCGGAATTCCTTTTTGAGAGAGATTCTCTGCCAAAATTTGTAAAGTCTTTGATTTTCCGGTCCCTGTGGCACCTGCTATAAGGCCATGGCGGTTCATGGTCTTAAGCGGAATTTTTACCGCGGCTTCGGGGAACACTTTCGCTTCGTGCATTGCGGCGCCTAAATAGATGTAGTCGCCTTTGGTTTGATAACCTGAAGAAATAGTATCTAAAAAATGCTGTTTTTGGAACACCTTATTTTTTTATAAAAGTAAGAAATGTGAGCGAACTGCCCGTCCCGTATGTTCGGAATACGCGAAAATACTAAAGCACTGCAGGCCTAAGAAGCTGAATTGTTCCTTTTTCGGCATCTATAGTTGCCGGAATTCCGTTTGGTATAGTCGCGTTATCGGCAATATGGCCAATCATAGCCCCCGAAAAAGCCGGAATATCGAGTGGTTTGATATAATGGTCTATCACTTCTTCCATGGTAAGGGAACCATAGCCGCTACCGCCGGGTTCACAGTCATTGCATTTACCAAAGACAAAACCGGAGATTTGTTCCAGGACCCCTCCCAATTGAAGTTGCGTCATCATTCGGTCAACTGAGTATATTTTTTCGCCAATTTCTTCCAGGTACAGGATCTTGCCTTTCCAGTCTGAAGGAAAATAAGGCGTCCCCATGATTCCGGTAAGAACCGAAAGATTCCCGCCAAGCAAATCACCCGTGGCTGTGCCGCCGGTGATGGTGCGAATTCTATTACTGGTCTGCGTTAGTTCATCGCCTTTATTTGTGGGATTGCTGTATGCTACCGCTTCCTTCTCAAAAAAGAGCTCTTTAAAATATTGTGTGGAGAAGGAGTTCCAGGTCGATACCGCCAACGGCCCGTGAAATGTGACCAGCCCTGTTTTGTTATAAATTGCGAGATGCAGTGCCGTGATATCGCTGTATCCCATGAAAATCTTAGGATTCCTTTTAATGAGTTCATAATCCAGCCTGTCAAGAATCCTCGCTGCTCCCGAACCGCCTCTTAGAGCAATCACCGCTTTGACAGTTGGATCGGTAAACATTTCCATGAGTTCTGAGGCTCGTTCCTCATCGGTGCCGGCGAGATGCCCGTACCTACTTTTGGTAAATTTTCCAAATTTAACCTTCAGGCCCAAAGCCTCAAAAGACTCTCTGGCAATTTTGTAGGGTTCAGATTCAAAAATAGCCCCCGACGGACTTACAATTCCAATGGTATCACCTTGTTTCAAACCTTCGGGCACAATAATGTCTTCGGGAATATTTGTTTTTGAAAGTTTGTTGCCGGCGTAAATATTTAATGGCAGTGCCAAACTGCCAATTCCTATACTCTGTATAAATCTCCTTCTTTCCATGATCTAATAATTATTCCTTAGCTGTGTAAGAATTTGCTCTATTTCTCTTTTTAAAATCGAAGAAGAGCCCGTAAAATTGTTGTTCATAAAGCTAAAGATGAGAATTTTTCCGCTTTTTGTAACCAAATAGCCGCTGAGGTTGTAAATATTGCTCATCGATCCCGATTTTGCATACACATAAGGCTGATTACTGCTGAACATATCCTTTATTGTACCCGACATTCCCCCGGCGGGCATCAATTGAAACAGTTTTGCTGTACCAATTTCCTGTTTCATCTTTTCGAGCAGGTGAATTGTGCTGCGGGGAGTGACGAGATTGTATCGGGAAAGGCCCGAAGCATCCACCCATCGAGGTGCGTCTTGAAGGTCATTCAAAAATGCCTTTTTTGAATGCTCTATAATTTTTTGTGTACTTATCGTATCTGAAATTTGTCGCGAAGCTATCATAAGCAGCTGTTCGGCGATGAAATTATCGCTATCCTGCAACATTTTTTTATACAGGCTGTCGGTAGGAACGGAATAAAGGATTTTTTCAGGTTTTATTCGGCTCTCCTTCGGAAGTAGGCCAATATCTCGGTTTAATGTGTCCTTTAACAGCTGTAGGATTAATTCGGGAGAGCTTCTAAAAGGAACTTTTCGCAGCCTGTTTTTATTTGGGGCTTGCGAAATATAGAACAGGTTTCTGTTTTGAGCCCTTTTTAATTTCGGACCTTTTTGTTTTTCAGTTAAAACAATCGAATCTCTAAACATCGGTGGCCAAACCTTCAGAAATTCTCCTTGTTCCGAAAAACTGAATCTTGCAAGATTTCCAAAAATTGGAAATTCAGATCTTTCCGCGGAAAAAGAATAATTATAATCATCCCAGGACCATCCGGGGCCCAGGGCTGGTTCAGAAGTGATTGAGGGTTGATAAAATAATTTTTTTTCAGAATTCTTCAGAAAATCAAAAACCGGAGATTCCGGCAGTTCTAGATTCAGAAAAGAGGGATCTCCCGTGCCCGAAAATATGAGGGAATCATTTTTGATGGTGTAGCTTATACCCGCCACCGAATCCCTTAAGAGTTTTTGAGCTGTATAGTAGGTGTAAAGTTTAATGTTTGAAGCGGGGACAAAATATTTTTCCGCGTTATGGCTAAAAAGCATTTTTTGCTTTGCTGGGTCATAAATGGCAAGGCCGCTAAAGGAGTTTTGAAAAGCCGGAGAGGTTTTGAGTTCCTGTTGAATATTATGGGTGAGCAGCTTTACAGGAGAGCATGAATTAAGAAGTGCAAAACAAAACAGTAGCCAGGGCTGAAGTAAAAGAGATCGTGGTTTCCGGGCTTTCAAGTGCAGGAGGTTTTGAGGTCTGGCCCTTCAAAAGTAATAAAAAACCTCTTTTTTACAGAGACAGGGATAAAAATTCAATTTTGGTTATCTTTGCCGGCTATGAATGAGAATGAAATTAATGAATTAGTGGCGCGAGGTGAAATGCTGCCTTTGATGGAAGAATTTTACACTATACAGGGTGAAGGCTTTCATAAAGGAACGGCCGCCTATTTTGTGCGTATTGGAGGTTGTGATGTTGGATGCCACTGGTGTGATGTGAAGGAAAGCTGGAATGCCAAACTGCATCCGCCTACCAGGGTCGATGATATCGTTGAAAAGGCAGTCAACTACAGTAAGACCGTGGTGGTAACGGGAGGAGAACCCCTTACCTGGGACATGAACAAGCTAACCCGCGGCTTAAAGGAGAAAGGGGCGAAGGTTCATATCGAAACTTCGGGAGCTTATCCTATGACAGGAATCTGGGACTGGATTTGTCTCTCCCCGAAGAAAGCCAAATTACCTACCGAAGAAATTTATCAAAAGGCCAATGAGCTTAAAATAATTGTATTCAATAAGCATGACTTTAAGTTTGCCGAAGAGCAGGCTGAAAAAGTAAATAGTGATTGTATCTTATATTTACAGCCAGAGTGGAGCAACCGGGATAAGATGATGCCTCTTATTGTAAATTTCGTGATGGAAAATCCGAAATGGAAAGTTTCTCTTCAAACTCATAAATATCTCAATATTCCATAAAAAAAAGCCCTTTCAAAAAGGGCTTTTTTTATGGAATATAGTTGATGCTACATCGCTTTTTTAAAGGGAACCTCCACATATTTGTCTGCCCAGCCAATGTAAAGCCTGGCTCCATTTTCAATAGGCTTAAAGCTCATGGAAAGGGCTTCAATTGGAGTTTTGGCGGTTCTTACGGGAACAGTGATCCTTGCCACGTCTTGTTCAACATGGTAGTCGTAGGCCCCCCAAATATTGGTGCTGTTGTTTAGGATGATGGTCCATTTGTTTTGTTCGGGTATAGTAAACAAAGTATATGTGCCTTTTTTAATTCGTTCTCCACCCACGGTCATATCTGTATACAAAGTGATTTCGGTAGCCTCATTAGCTCCTGTTCGCCAAACTTCTCCATAAGGCACCAGTTTTCCAAAAATCTCCCTGTCACGGGCTTGAGGCCGGCTGTAAAGAACTTTTGCCAGTGGCTCATTATTTTCACCTCTAAAAAGCACGACATCCATTGGGCTAACGTCCAGCTTTGCGAAGTTGGGGCCGTCATTATCCTTTAAAGTTTTGGTGGTATCCTGTGCATGTAACTGCGGAAGCAGACCTGTGAAAAATACCATTATTAGAAGAATTCGTTTCATGCTTACTTTGTTTTTTGGTTAACAATCTAAATATAAGTGGAAGACCGGCATATTTAAGTTAAACCGTTCTTTAAAAAACGTTAAAATTAATAAAAGA
>JBAVJE010000050.1:0-12162 GCA_049687615.1 Salinimicrobium sp.
GCCCAGGGCTATTCGAAGTTTTCAAGAGGTTCCAAAAATGACCTTTTTGAGAGGTGTTAAACTCTGTCCTTTTAATACCCGCAGGGGTGCGTTTGGGCTAAAGCCCGGTCATGATCTCATATTTGACCTCCGCCTGAAGGCGGAGGCCAATTCAATTTCATTCATTTTTTCTGTTTTGACCTTCATTTTATGCTTCGCCAGAAGGCGGAAGCCAATCAATTTCATTTATTTTTTCTGTTTTGAACTCCATTTTATGCTCCGCCAGAAGGCCCAGGGCTATTCGAAGTTTTCAAGAGGTTCCGAAAAGGCTGTTTTTGAGAGGTGTTAAATTCTATTCTTTAGTACCCGCAGGGGTGCGTTTAGGCTAATTTGGGCTAAAGCCCTGTCATGATCTCTTATTTTGACCTCCGCCTGAAGGCGGAGGCCAATTCGATTTCATTCATTTTTTCCCTGCCCCGCGTTAGGGATAGCAGCGGAAATACTTTTAGCGAAGCATGAGCTAAAAGATTGAAGCGAATAGCCCGACCCCCGCCCTTGCGGGGGGAACGCCCAGAAAAAACGAATTACATAAAGAAATTCCAGACCAAGCCGAAGCGAATCGCGAAATCACGGGAAGGATACATGGGCGCAACGAGGTTGTTATTGCCATTGAGGAGCGCATCTACCCGCTGCAGTTTAAAAAAGATCCTGGCCTGCTTTATTTTTCCATTAAAGAAAAAATCTACCCCGGGAATGCCATCTAGTTTATTTTCGTGTTGGACGTAGAACTCGGAAAGAACGGGGTCGTAGGCATCCATGTAATAATCGGTGAAATAATTGAAGGTAAAACCTGTCTGCAAATAAAGGGCGCGTTTAAACCAGTGATCGCGGTAATAAAAGGAATTTCGGGAAACGAATTCGGGAATATGCAAATAGCTCTTTCCATCCAATACTCTTTGAAAAAGCAGGGTATTGTTGAGAGCAAATCTGCCGAAAACAAATTCATTTTGCCCCATAAGCTTGAAGTAATTTATATCTCCGTCATACTGCATGGGCTGCACAAAACCTTCTTCATTTAAACCGAAATAGGCATAATTTCCTACACGGGTATATTCGGCTTTAAATTCAAACCAGCGTTCGGAAAGCACCTTAATAGCGAGGCTTTGGGTATTTTGATTGGAAAAACTGTTTTGCCAGTTGTAATTGATGTAATCACTCTGGTGGAGGAGAAAGTTGTAATTAGGAGCCCTGTTATGAAGGTCAAGCTCGACTGAAGCTACCCAATCATCTCCTATTTTCCCAGACAACTCCCCATTAAGCCGGTAACCATCATAGGGACCGGTAATATTCAGCATAGTTTCGGCACGCAACCCGAACCTGCCTATCTTGTTAATATAGCTACCTCCAACCGATACGATATCGCCATTAAGGCGGTTTGGGATGGTCCCGTCTTCTAGTACGAGCACAGAGTTATAACCATAATTGAAATGATCAAAACCTCCTTTAAATTGAAGCTTACCGAGTACCCGACTGGCATATTCCACATAAACCTCATTATAGAAATCCTCCAGGATTGTTTTATCCCTGATATCGACCTCTTCAAAGGATGGTCCAAAGAAATCTCTAGCTTGTTCCTGCTGGAATTCGAATTTTTTGTTACTGTAGTTCAAAACATGTCCTACCGAAAATTGGTTTTTTGGAAGGGAATCGTTTTTAGCTACCAGATCATACGAATGCTTCATGAAAAAACGCTTTCCAAATAAAGTGCTTTGCGCATCTTCGAATTTCACATCCAGTCTCGAACGATCGTCAAATTCGGGGTTTTTAGCCAAATATTGCTCTAGAGCGTTCGTGGTTAGACCCCCATTTTCCTCATTTAGCAGGTCCTGAGCTACAAAATGAGTTTTTAGATGATATCTTCCGTTAGGCGTATCATAACTAATAGTTGTCCTAAAATTTCCTGAACTCACTAACATATGCTGGTAATCTCCAAGGGACCGCAAGCCTTTATAAGCAATGGAGAAATTAAGTCCGGGAGACATATTTATGGAAAACAGGGCGTCAAGGGTCTGCCCCTGTTGAAAAACAGTTTTAAAATATAATTCAGTAAAAGGCGTGGGCACATGATAATAATCAATATCATCTGCTTCCATAAAAGCATAATGTCTTGCCCGCGCACCAAATTGCGGTAGCAGCACATCATCTTCGGAAAAATCGTATTTCAGTTTGTTGTAGGTCTGCCCGACATTAGGGAAAGGCAAAAGCCCGAAATTATCACGGCGCAGATAGTTAAACCTGTAGTCTTTGTAGATAAGAAGCGTGGTATCGACAAAGGTGGTATCGTTTTGTGCCGAAATGATCTTGTAAAGATCTACCGGGGCGGGTTTCACCTGATTATCGTCAGCTTTATCAGAAGAGTTTCGATTTCTATTCTCGCCACCCCCAACCCGGCTTAATTTTCTTTCCTGGGCAACTCCAAGAGATGAAAATATCAATAAAAGAATTACGAAGAGCTGTTTATCTTTCATATATGTTTATCCTAAAGCAAAAGTAGAATAAAACTGCTGAAAAAGCAGAAAAGCAAATGAAAATGCCATTTCATAAGTAAGGATATATGAGGGAAAGTCATAAAAGTAAAAAATAAGGGGCTTCAAAAATGACATTTTTGAAGCCCCTTATTTTTAATATTTGCCTGTAAGAAAAAAAAGGCTGCCCAAAGGCAGCCTTTTATAAGAATTAAAAGATAAATCTTTATTCTCCAGAAGTATCTGTGGTTGTATCAACAGTATCCTCAGTTACAGTAATTACTTCCTGGAAGGCTGGACCCCAGTCTGAACCGTCATATTCACTGCCACCTTGAACCAAAACAGGATTAAGAGTCAATATCTTTTCACAGGCATTAACTCTACCAGTTCCTTTTAAAGAGTAGGCTGTTTGCAGCTCACCTTCGTAAGTAGACTCAAGATAGAATTGTTCAGGAATGGTTACAGCACCAGTTTCTGCATTGATCTCAATTTTCACCGGTTCATTTTTAACAATAACTTCTCCCCACCAGTCCTGGAACCATCCGAAAAGAACGCCATTTATCATCAACTCTCCAGCGTCGTTGTAGAAAATTTCAACTTCTGTTGGATAGCCCCATGAATCAGTTCCTTCAAAGGTACCTACATAGTCATCAATAGTAACCGGGCAGAATTTAAACACACTAACGGTAATTGGTTGACCTGTATAAACATCTTCTGGCGCATCGAGAGAAAGCACTAAATCTCCTCCCGAATTTTGCAAATTATTGTCTTCTACTTGTACCGTAAAAGTTGCTTCATTTGTGCCTGCTGGCACTACTACAGTTTCAGGCAAACTATATACTGCAGGATCTAAAGTCGTAGCATTATCTACAGTGATAGAAAATGTCCTGTCACTTCCTGCACGCTGAGAAGTGTACACAGTAACATCTAATGAATTACTACCATTCTGTTGAACCGTCACATCTAAAGCTTCTGCCTCGAAAGACACGTAATTAGCTGTCGTAAAAACCTCGTCATCACTACAACTCATAAAAGCCGAGAAGGAGACGATGCTTAAAAATAATATTAAATATTTCTTCATTTTTATTGAGTTAAATTACTGGATGTTAGGATTATTCTGACGCTCACTTTCTGGAATTTCAAAGGTCATTTCAGAAGAATTAAAAGGCACTTCACGACCAGGAAACGTCAAATGGTTAGATCCCATTACCGCTGTTTTCCCCAATCTCTTACCTGCCAAAAAGATTTTTCCTTCACCCCAAAGTTCTATACGGGTTTGAAGATAAATCTCATTAAGTAATCCCTCACCAGATAATCCATCTAAATATGTTGTATCATCAAGACGTTCGCTTAAAAGGGTTCTTAAAGCATCTTTTGCAGTTGCTTCATCGCCAGTCTTGGCAGAACTTTCAGCTAACAACAAATACATCTCAGCAATTCTCATGTAAACGTAGTCAGTTTCAATGTTTCTTTGACCCGCAACAGTTCTGCCAGGTGCATAAAACTTATTGATTGGGTAAAGGACTCCATCGCCATAAGCGTTAACAAACTGCCCTTTACGAACATCATTAGCAGGAATCTTATCAAAAAGATCGTGATTGATCTCTTTTGGATCTCCCGCCCAGGCATAGCTGTAGGTGAAAAGATCCACCTGACCCCACCAGGAAACCAGGTCTAAACCAATATCAAGAGTTTGATCTACACCCCACATCCATCCTGAGGTACCAACATCATTAAAACCGGCTGCCTCAAGGTTATCTCCTGTATAAACCACCTCGTTAGCAGACATAAGCGTATAACCACCGGTGTCAATAACATCCTGTGCCACTATTTTCGCCTGCTCATAATTGTTCATAGCTGCATAGGTGTATGCCAACAGCCCTTTTGCAACTGACTGATCCACCTCGTTTTTTGCAGTTCTATTAAAATTAGCCAACAAATCAACGGCATCTGTAAGATCACTAACAATCAAAGCATAAACATCAGATTGAGGGCTTAGCGGTGCAGCTGCATCGGCTACTGTGGTATATATAGGCAAAATATTCTCGGTAGGATTATAACCTTTAGATTCAAATTGAGCGAGGTAGAAGTAAGCATAAGCTCTCATTGCTTTTGCCTGTCCCATAATTGCCATGGCTTCTTCACTCTCTAATTCTGCATCATTACCTCCTAAACCATCGATAACAATATTTGCTCCAAAGATAACCCTGTAGTAATACCTCCAAAGCTTGTAGTTACTAATATTTGTATAATCTATGGTGGCTTGGTACTCTACAATACGCTGATACCAACCGTAGGTGTAACCGGCCAAGACCATATCTCCACTCAACATATCTGAATAGATGTCGTAGCCTTTTTGTCCAAAATCATCGTGATCCAAATCGGTTCCACCAGTACCTGTATTGTACATGGTGGAGTAAAGACCTGCGATATTCGCATTTTGCAGGCCCGGATTCTTTTCGGATGCTTTAGATATTTGATCTGCAGAGGCAAATTGAGTAGTCTCCGTCTCCAAAAAGTCTTTGCTGCATCCGGTCAATGCCAATGCTCCTGCGAGCATATATAAATAAAATTTATTTTTCATTTTCTTTATTTTTTAAAATTTAGCTCTTACCCCTAATGTAACGGTAGAAAGAGGGGAATAGGTGTACGTATCAGATCCTCCGGCTTCGGCAGTCTGAGGGTTCCATCCGGCTCTATCAGAGAAAAGCATAAGGTTGTCACCAGAAACCCAAATATTGAATGAACTCATCCCGATATTATCCACGATTGATGTAGGCAGCTGGTACCCAAGTCTAACGTTGTTTAAAGAAACATAATCAATCTTTCTTAAAAAACGTGTAGAACTACGTGACACGTTTTGTTCATAATTAGAAGAAAGTCTTGGAACATCTGTAATGTCCCCCGGCTTCTGCCATCTACCCAAGATATCGGTATGCCAGTTGTTACTACCAATGACGTCATTATTCATTAGGGTTGCATATTGCGCATCATAACCATATCCACCGAATTGATATAACAGCTGCGCACTTAAACTGAAGTTACCAACCCCGGTTGTTAAATTTACAGCACCACGAACATCGGGGATAGCAGATTTTCCAACATACTTTTGAGTCCCCAGGTTATATTTCTTGGTAGTTGTCACATCAATATTACCCGCCATGTCTGGATTAGCAGTCCTATATTCGTGTAGACTTGAGATAACTTCCCCACCGTCTTGCATCAATACACCGTCAGACTTTCCGTTTCCATCGGCATCAACATAATAAGAATACCACATTCCAACACCATCAGCAGGATCTACACCGGCATAATCTCTTATGTAAAAATCATAGATTGAGTGCCCTGTAGATCTACCATACAAACCTTGTTGATCAAGTACTTTCTCTACTCCTGTAGCAGGCTCAATTGGCATTGCCAACATTTCGTTGTTAGGCAACTCACCATTAATACTCAAATCCAGAAAATAATTGTCAGATTTTAAGATATGACCGGTGAACATAAATTCAAGACCTTCGTTTTTCAATTTCCCATCATTTACCAGGATTATAGCATATCCTAAAGAAGGTGCTGTTCTACGTTCAAAGATCTGGTCATCGGTAATCTTGTTATAATAGTCAATATTTCCTTCAAAATAGTTTCCTAAATTAAATTCCACACCAGTTTGGAACATCTTAGAGGTTTCCCAGGTAAGATCTGGATTTCCTTTGGTACGGAATGAAAGAGAAATCTCATCATTAAGGTTATCAACATTAAAAAGATCAACACCAGGATAATAACCTACACCAGCCTGATCTCCAAGCAAACCATAACTCGCTTTCAATTTAAGGAAGCTAAAAATGTTTTGATCTTGCATGAAGCCGGCATTAGACATCACGTATGCTCCACCAACAGAACCAAATGTACCCCATTTATCTTGTAAGAATCTTGAAGAACCATCACGTCTTATAGTTCCTGAAAGGAAATAGGTATCATCAAAGTCATAATTGATTTGTCCAAAGTAACTTTCCAAGGTATAATCAATTGTGTACGATCCCGGAGGGTTATTAACAACTGCCTGATTCAACTCTGTCGCATCTGGCGTAACCATATTAGACCTATAAGCAAACATAGTAAACTCGTCAAAAGAATTGCTCTCATGAGCGACAAAAGCTTCTAAAGTATGGCCTCCAAAACTATTTTTGTAACGCAACAACTGTAAAAAGTTATAAGAAAGTCTTTCAGTCTGTTGCTTGTATAAAGATCCATTCTGCTGTGCTGAACCGCCATAAAAAGGATTCCCACGGTTAAAATAATCCTCATTAAAGTACTGTGAACCGAACCGGGTTTCAAAAGAAAGATCTTCAGTTATAGTGGCATCAAAAAATATGTTAGTATTCACCTCATGCCTCATAGTGTTGTTAACGTCCTGATAAGCACCTGCTATAGAATTTGTCAAGGCACCAAAACCACGACCTTCACCAAAGTCATACTGGTTTCCATCAAAGTATGGATCTGGAACAAAACCTCCATTTTCATCTCTTAAGAATAAAGGATAAATAGCTGGAATGTTATCAACAAACCAAAAGACACTTCCTGAATCTTCAGATTGACCAAGGTTATTGGTTTCAGATCTGGAATACCCAACATCCATTGTTCCACGCAGCCAATCTTTTACCTCATGACTAACATTAATACGAGTAGAGAATCTCTCAAAGTCTGAGTTTATAGAATACCCCTGATCATCTAAATATCCGAAAGATGTATAATAAGTGGATTTTTCATTACCACCACTCATTTTCACGTTAGCCTCTGTACGATTTGCAGGCTGGAAGGCATAATCTTCCCAATTTTCGGGAGTATACTTTCTTTCCAAGCCCGGACGAACTAATCCGGTAGCAGGATCAATAATTTGATCTCCCGGAACATTATAATAATTATATTTTGGATCTAAACCTGAAGCAGAGAACAAATTAGAATTCGCAAAAGCTGCAGGATCTGCACTTCCCGAAGCCATTCCACGGTTATACATCGCTTCCCAGCTTAATCCAAGATAAAGATCTGGATCCTTAATAACGTCAGTACGATCTAACAAGTCAAAGTTTTGACCGGTTTTTATCTCCACATCAATCTGAGAACTTCCTTTTTTCCCGGTACGAGTATTGATCACCACAACCCCGTTAGCACCACGGGCTCCATAAATTGCTGTTGCTGCCGCATCTTTAAGGATAGTAGTCGATTCAATATCTGCAGGGTTGATAGCGCTAATATTACCAGAATAAGGAACACCATCAACGACGTACAAAGGATCTCTGTTTCCGTTAACTGAGCCAATACCACGAATACGAATAGTACCCTCCTCTCCTGGTTGTCCAGAGCTATTAATCACACGAACCCCGGCAGCTTCCCCGGCTAAAGCCTGAGAAACGTCGGAAACACTTTTACGCTCCAGGCTCTCACCCGAAACCACACTTGCAGTTCCTGTAAAAGAACGCTTTGTTGCAGTACCATAACCTACCACAACAACTTCTTCCAGTTCTGCTGCATTCTCTGTCATAGTGACATTAATGCGCGAAATATTATCTACCGGATATTCTACTGTTTCAAATCCCACGTAAGAAAACACTAAAACTTGCCCAATATCTGCATTAATGGAGTAGTTCCCATCAAAATCTGTTTGGGTTCCGCGCGAAGTATTTTTCACGAGAACATTTACTCCAGGAAGAGGCAAGCCCCCACCATCGACCACAGTCCCCGTGATCAATTTTTGCTGTTGTGCAAAGGCAATCTGCACCACTAACACCATTAAAAGTGTTAGGATTCCACTTAATCTTCTTTTCATTTTATAAATTATTTGAATTAGCCAATGTCAAAAGTGACAATAAAATCTTAATAAACCAAACCTTATTTTACGTAAAGTCGTTAAGATCTTAACATTTCTTAACTTTTCCGATTCTTTAGACATCCACATTAGGTAAGTTTCTACAAAGAATTGTCTAAAAAATAATGAATTCGCGATTTATTAGGCAAAATTAAACATTTCTAAAAAAAGTGTAAAAACTACGGTTAAGGGAAAATTGTCATAAAAATCTAATGTATATCATTTCCCAGGTGGCCCAGCCTTGTTTGTAAAAGATATTGATTTAAGGTTCCTTTAACCATTCCTATTCCTAAGAACACCTGTTTAAAAAAAACCTTTACATATTCTTAATAATTTTTTCCGCTTTAGGTTCCTCAAAAGAAACTACTTACCTAATTTTACAGCCTTCAAAACTCCCTTCCTTTTGTTAAAGAAACAACACACAACATTTATATATGAGTGCGGTACCGATGAAGCCGGAAGAGGCTGCCTTGCCGGTCCCGTTACCGCTGCAGCAGTTATACTTCCCAAGACATTCAGAAACAAATTTATTAATGACTCCAAAAAACTCACTGCTGCCGATCGATTTGAGTTAAGAGAACTTATTGAAAAAAAAGCCGTGTGTTACTCTGTACAACATGTATATATGGAGGAGATCGACCAGATCAACATTTTAAATGCCTCTATTCTGGCCATGCACAGGTGTATCGACGATTTAAAAACCATCCCCGAATTTATAGTGGTAGATGGCAACCGCTTTAAAAATTACCGGGAAATACCGCATGAATGCATTATACAAGGAGATGGAAAATATTTGAACATAGCGGCAGCCTCCATTCTGGCAAAAACATACAGGGACGATTTTATGACCAAAATACATGAGGAGTTTCCCATGTACAACTGGAAACAAAACAAAGGCTACCCAACTGTCCAGCACCGGGAGGCTATCAAAAAATACGGCAGCACCATCTACCATAGAAAAAGCTTTAAACTGTTGCCCGAGCAGTTGGAACTTTCCCTGTAAATAGTACTTTTGTTAAAAACAACGGGCTTATGAGAAATTTTCTATTGGCCCTGATCGCCCTCCTTCTTTTGGGATGCCAAAAAGATCGATCAGGAGCCGGGGAAATGACAGAATTTATTCCTGACAATTCAGCTGTGGTTCTAAGACTTCAGAATCCTGATATCTTCTTCAGCAATCTAAGGAACAACGAGTTCATAAAACAGAATAAAAATTTTCAGGCTTTTAAAGAGCTCGAAGGACAACTTGAGCTCCTCAACAGCATTCCGCATAAACAGCCTGCTTTTTTGGCATTTTCGGCAAACAAGGATTCCCTGCTTTTCTCTTTTATCACCTCCCAGAAGCTTATTCCAGCCGACTCTTTAGCCGAAAATAAAGCTGAAATTATTCACCAGGCTACAAAAGACATTCAAAAAAGAGACTTTCACGGCACAAGTATTTTCACTGCCGCACGGGACAGTGTTTTTATCTTGAGCAATTCTAAAGATTTCCTCAATAGCAGTCTTAAAAGTGACAAAAAATCAACCCTTTCCAAAGATTTCCAAAGGGTCTTCAAGGCCGCTTCCTCTAAGCAGCCTTCGGTTTTTATCAATCATACAAATTTTTCGCCGCTACTGCAGAAGTGGTTTAAGAATGCCAATTTCAAAGATTTTTCGAATTGGACAGTTCTCGATGCCAATATCAGCCCGTCGACTATCAAACTCAATGGGGTAAGCGCAGCTTCAGACAGCATTCCGGCGCAGGTTAATATTTTTAAAAACGTGGCTCCAGCCGAAAATCAGCTGGGTCAAATTACTCCTCTTAGCAGCAATGGCTTTCTTTCAGTGGGCTTTAAAGATTTCCTGACACTGAAACAAAACTTGCTGAAGTTCCAAAAAAGGGAAAATTCCGAAGCAATTTCCTCTGAAGAACAGCTGCTACAAACAGCAAACGAGGCAGGGATGATCTACCTCGATAAAAATGAGGTTTTTACGGTACGTTCGTTAGATCCCGAAGTTGTTTCTTTCACCGGGGAGCTTTCTGAAAACTTCCATGGAATTGACATTTTTGAATATTCGGGCGGAAAGAACTTTAAAGACCTGCTACAGCCTTTGTTAAAGCCCGAAAATTTAAATTTTTATGCGGTAGTTAATCAATATTTCCTGTTTTCTGAATCTTCTGAAGCCATAAAAAATGTCATTTCGGCTTTCCAGAATGAACAGGTACTAGCGGAAACACCCGCTTTTGCTTCAGCTTCAGAAAGTCTGAGTTCTGAGTCTTCCCTTCTCGTAGTCAGCAACAACAAAGGCTTCAAAAATGTGCTTTCTGAAGAACTTTCCGAAGAAATCAATTTTAAGGGATTTCCGCTCGCAGCGCTGCAATTTGTTTACCAATTAGATTTCGCTCACGTGCATGCGATACTCACAAAAAACACTACGAAGCCTTCTAAAGCCGTGACTGCCCAGAAAACTGCGGTCACACTTGCAGCACCCCTGGCGGGCCGGCCGGTTTTCTTCAAGAATCACCGTAGCAAGGGGATGGATATTGCCGTGCAGGACGAAAATAATGTGCTTTACCTTATTTCTCCCCAAGGAACAATCTACTGGAAAAAGCAGCTTAAAAGTCGCATTTTAGGGGAGATAAATTCTATTGATATCCTGAAAAACGGAAGGTATCAACTCGCTTTTGCCACCCAAAATGAGTTTCATGTCATAGACCGCGATGGAAACAGGGTCAAACCTTTTCCGTTGACATTCCGCGATGAGATCACCCAACCCCTGGCAGTTTTTGACTACGAGAACAACCGCGACTACAGGTTTGTGATCGTGCAGGGCCGGCAGGTGTACATGTATGACAATAAAGGTCACAGGGTAAAAGGCTTTGGTTTCGAGAAGGCAGAAGACCAAATCCTGCATACGCCAAAACACATAAGGATTGGCCGAAAGGATTATATTGTCATTGCCGAAAAAGGCGGGAAAATTGACATTTTAAGCAGGACAGGAAAAATTCGTGTTAGAGTGAAGGAAGAGGTCGAATTCTCTGACAACGAATGGTACGAATATCGCGGGAATTTTGTGTCGACAAACGAGAAAGGTCAACGGGTGACGATCTCTGAAAAAGGAAAGATTAGCCGTGAAGATTTAGGACTTTCAGAAAACCATAAGATAACCGCTACAGAAAAAACTTTCGTGAGCCTGTCAGAAAACCGGCTGCAAATAAAGAACAACATGGCAACCCTTGACTTTGGTCTTTATACTGAGCCACAAATTTTTTACCTCAACAATAAAATTTATGTAAGCACCACTGATTTGCAAACCCATAAAATCTATTTGTTTGACAGCAATGCAAAATTGATCTCCGGTTTCCCGGTATATGGGAATGCCCAAGTGGATATGGCCAACGCCGATGGCGATTCAGCTCCCGAACTTGTTGTGCAGGGCGATAAGGACAGTGTATTGATGTATGAGGTGAAGTAGTACCCCTAAATCTCCTAAAGGGGACTCGAAATTGCATTAGCCCCCTTTAGGGGGTTGGGGTCAAATTCAAATCCACTTCTACCCCTAAATCCCCTGAAAGGGACTTTTTGATCCTTCAAACCATATAATTCAGAAAACAATTCGAAAATAAAATGCGAAAGGTACAGCCCCCTTCAGGGGGTTGGGGGTTAACTAAAATCAATTTCCACTTCTACCCCTAAATCCCCTTAAGGGGACTTCTATATTTTCAAGATTCCGTAGAAAATAAAGGTTTACAACTTGTTTATAGTACTGCACGCATTATCACAAGTAATCCTTTCCATCAGAAAAGAATAGTTAGAT
>JBAVJE010000051.1:0-33909 GCA_049687615.1 Salinimicrobium sp.
ACCAAAAAGTCGTTCACTACCATACCAACATCGGTAGGCACAAGTTTTCCCTTATCGCTTCCCACTGTTTCTGAAAGTTCCTTTTCTGAAACCTTGTCATCAACAAAAGTAAGCTGCACATATTTTCGCTCGGTTCCTTCTACCGAACCTTTTTCGATATAGTTCCTGTTTTGAATAGTAGAAATAGTGGGCGCATATGTTGACGGACGACCAATTCCCAGCTCCTCCAGTTTTTTCACTAAAGAAGCCTCTGTATACCTGTAAGGCGACCTCGTAAAACGCTCGGTCGCGGTAATATAGTTGTTATTAAGACCTTCATTTACGCGAAGCGCCGGCAGCATTCCTTCCTGTTCTTGCAGGTCTTCCTCTTCTTCATCTCTTCCTTCGAGATACACCTTTAGAAAACCGTCAAACTTAAGCACCTCCCCATTAGCCGTGAATTGCTTATCATGTTTATCGGCTTCAATTTTCACATTGGTTCGTTCCAGTTGAGCATCACTCATTTGAGATGCAATGGCCCTTTTCCAGATCAAATCATATAGGCGCTGCTCATCTCTTTCGGCTTTTACGCTTTGGCTGGCAAAATTGGTGGGCCGAATGGCTTCGTGAGCTTCCTGGGCACCCTTTGCTTTACCTTTAAATTGCCTGGTCTTGCTGTACTTATCACCATAGGTTTCTAAAATCTCTTTTTTGGCACCTTTCCTGGCGTCATCAGAAAGATTAACGCTGTCTGTTCTCATATAGGTGATATGTCCCGCCTCGTATAAACGTTGCGCCAGCATCATTGTCTTGCTTACCGAAAAATATAATTTCCGGGAAGCCTCCTGCTGCAAGGTTGATGTAGTAAACGGTGGCGCCGGAGATTTCTTCGCCGGTTTGGTACTAAGATCGGATACTTTAAAATTAGCACCTATATTTTGTGAAAGAAACTGTTCAGCTTCAGTCTTGGTTTCAAAGTTCTTTGGAATTTTGGCCTTGAAGATTTTGCCTTCTTCCGTAGTAAATTCAGCATCTATACGATACGAAGCTTCAGGAGTAAAGTTTTGAATCTCACGCTCCCGCTCGACGATAAGGCGCACCGAAACAGATTGCACCCTTCCGGCAGAAAGTCCGCCTTTTACTTTTCTCCATAGCACAGGCGAAAGCTCGTAACCAACAAGCCTATCCAGCACCCGTCTTGCCTGTTGGGCATTTACAAGGTTATAATTGATCCCGCGTGGATTCTCGATAGCCTTTAAGATCGCAGACTTGGTGATCTCATGAAAAACGATACGCTTGGTCTTGTCTTTATCTAAATGCAGCTCCTCTGCCAGGTGCCATGCGATAGCTTCTCCCTCCCGGTCCTCATCACTTGCCAGCCATACCATCTCGGCATCCTTGGCAAGACCTTTGAGTTTTTTGACGACGTCTTTTTTATCTTTAGACACTATATATTTAGGAGTAAAATCACCTTCGGTATCCACACCCAACTCTTTTGTTGGAAGATCGGCAATGTGACCAAAACTGGAAGCGACCTTGTAGTCTTTACCCAGGAATTTCTCGATGGTCTTTGCCTTTGCAGGGGACTCTACAATCACTAAATTCTTCGCCATAGCATCTATTTTTGTTTTGCAAAAGTATAGGAATTTTTAGAATTGCCTTTTTTATTTTACAAATTGCCGTTTTTGACTACAAAGAAATTCTGCTAATTTCCCCCTGTCACTTTGTCAGAACTCAACTAAAAACGTATCTTTGCGCGTTCAATTACCTAAGGTACTTTCTTGAATTATGGAGAAGATTATAGACGAAAAACAACAGGGAAATTCACTGGTACTCGAGCCAAAGGTTCATAATACGCGTAAGCTGATGATTGAGAGCTACGGCTGTCAAATGAATTTTAGCGACAGCGAAATTGTGGCTTCTATTCTTGCAAAAGAAGGTTTCAATACTACACAAAATCTTGAAGAGGCAGACCTTGTCCTCATTAACACATGTTCCATTCGCGATAAAGCCGAACAAACCATTCGCAAGCGCCTGGAAAAATATAACGCGGTTAAGAAGATCAACCCGAAAATGAAAGTAGGAGTATTGGGCTGTATGGCCGAACGTCTTAAGGCTCAATTTCTGGAAGAAGAAAAGATCGTCGACCTGGTAGTGGGACCCGATGCCTATAAAGATCTTCCAAACCTCATCAACGAAGTGGAAGAAGGGCGCAACGCGGTAAACGTAATCCTCTCTAAAGAGGAAACCTACGGGGATATTTCACCCGTCCGCCTTCAAAGCAACGGGGTATCGGCTTTTGTTTCGATTACCCGGGGCTGTGACAATATGTGCACATTTTGCGTGGTACCTTTTACTCGCGGAAGGGAGCGTAGCCGTGACCCACAGTCCATTCTTGAAGAAGTGAATGATCTTGCAGCCAAAGGCTTCAAAGAAGTGACACTTTTGGGACAGAATGTTGACTCCTATTTATGGTATGGCGGCGGACTCAAAAAGGATTTTAAAAATGCTTCGGAAATGCAAAAAGCTACGGCCACGAATTTCTCCGGACTTTTAAAACTTGTTGCTGAAGCCCATCCAAAAATGAGGATCAGGTTCTCTACCTCCAATCCGCAGGATATGACCCTGGACGTGATTGAAACTATGGCCGAATATCCAAACATTTGCCGATACATTCACCTTCCGGTACAAAGCGGAAGTGACAGGATTCTTAAAGAAATGAACCGCCTGCACACGAGAGCAGAATATTTCGAGCTCATTGACAACATCAAAAGCTTGATGCCGGAATGCGCCATTTCTCAAGACATGATCACCGGTTTCCCAACAGAGACTGAAGAGGATCACCAGGACACCCTGTCTTTGATGGAGTACGTAAAATATGATTTTGGCTTCATGTTCGCCTATTCTGAAAGACCCGGAACCATGGCTGCAAGAAAACTGGAAGATGACATCCCCGAAGAAGTAAAGAAACGACGGCTTACAGAAATTGTAAACCTCCAGCAACAGCACAGCCATTACAGAACCAAACAGTTCCTGGGAAAAACTGTGGAGGTGCTTATTGAAAAAGAATCGAAAAAATCTGATCTTCACTGGAGTGGAAGGACCAGCCAAAATACTGTGGCAGTGTTCCCAAAAGAACATTACAAGGTAGGCGATTTCGTAAACGTAAAGATCAATGACTGCACCACTGCTACTTTAATAGGAGAAGCAGTTGGCTACAGCGAAAATAATTAGTGCTCAATGCTTGTTGAGCAGTGCTCAGGAGCTTCAAAAGAATTTGAATATTGAATTCTAAATTTTGAATTAAGAATGGAAAGCGTACAAGCAATAAAACAGCGTTTCGGGATTCTGGGAAATAACGAAAAGCTCAACAGGGCCGTGGAAAAAGCCATTCAGGTTGCACCCACAGATATTTCGGTACTGGTAACCGGGGAAAGCGGCGTTGGAAAAGAAAGTATTCCGAAGATCATCCACGCCCTGTCTCACAGGAAACATGGAAAGTACATTGCAGTAAACTGCGGGGCCATCCCCGAAGGCACCATAGATTCCGAACTTTTTGGGCACGAAAAAGGAGCTTTTACCGGCGCCACCCAAACTCGCAACGGATATTTTGAGGTCGCAGACGGCGGAACGATTTTTCTTGATGAAGTAGGCGAATTGCCGCTTACCACGCAGGTGAGATTGTTGAGGGTGTTGGAAAACGGAGAATTCATTAAAGTGGGATCTTCAAAAGTCCAAAAAACCAATGTGCGCATTGTGGCGGCAACCAACCTTAACATGTTTGAGGCCATCAAAAAAGAGAAATTCAGAGAAGATCTTTACTACAGGTTAAGCACTGTAGAAATTTATCTTCCGCCGCTAAGAGAGCGCAAAAATGATATTCATCTACTCTTCAGAAAATTCGCTTCAGATTTTGCTTTAAAATACAAGATGCCTACGATAAGACTGGAAGATGATGCCGTCGATCTACTTGAAAAATACCGCTGGAATGGGAACGTGCGACAGTTGCGAAACATAGCCGAACAAATCTCGGTGCTGGAACAGGAACGCAATATTGACGCGGTCATCCTTAAAAGTTATTTACCGGGAATAGGTAGTAACCTACCTGCGGTCATTGAAGAAAAAAAGAAAGAAAGCGACTTTAGCAATGAGCGGGAAATACTTTACAAGGTGCTTTTTGACATGAAAAGCGATCTCAATGATCTTAAAAAGCTCACGCTGGAACTAATGAAGCACGAGAACAGCGCAAAAGTAAAGGAAGAGAACGAAAGCCTTATTGAAAAAATTTACGGTGAAGGCGAAGGAGAAGAAATGCTTCCCGAAGAAGTTACCGATGAAGAACTGGAAGTGCTTCAAATTCCGCAAAATAATACCCCAGACAAGCAGGATAAATATTATTTTGCAGAAGAAATTGAAGAAGAGGAAACGCTTTCTTTGCAGGATAAGGAGCTGGAGCTCATCAAGAAATCTCTTGAGCGACACAGCGGAAAACGCAAGGCAGCGGCAGACGAGCTGGGAATTAGCGAACGCACACTTTACCGAAAAATCAAACAATACGACCTCTAAAAAAGGCATTTTTGACACCCTTTTAATGAAGAATCTACAGCATTTTTTAATCGGCCTGCTCCTATTAACGCTTAGCTCCTGCGGCATCTACTCCTTTTCTGGAGCCGATGTTGGGAACGCCGAAACTTTTCAGGTAAACTATTTTCAAAACGCCGCAGCGATTGTAGAACCCGGGATAGACCGTACTTTCACCCTTGAGTTGCAGGACCTTATTCAAAGTCAAACCAGTCTTAACCTCACAGATTCCAATGGAGATCTTGTATATGAGGGGGAGATCATGGATTACTATATTTCACCAATGAGCGCCACTGCTCAAAGTACAGCCGCTCAAAACAGGCTTACCGTGGTGATAAACGTAAGGTTCTACAACACTTTAGATCCCGAAAAGGATATGGAAAAAAGGTTTTCCTTCTATTATGATTATCCTGCCAATGACCAACTTACCGGTTCGAGGCTGGCAACCGCTTTAGACGAGGTATTCACCCGTATTACCCAGGATATTTTTAACGCCACACTCGCAAACTGGTAATGAAACAGGAGGAAATACAACTGCTGCTACAAAATCCCGCGCAAGTCTCATTCGAGGAGACCACCGCCCTAAGGGAGCTGCTACAGCAATATCCGTATTTCCAGGCCGCAAGGGCCATTATGCTTAAGGGATTAAAAAACAGTAACAGCCTTCACTATAATAAGGAGCTGAAGAAAACCGCTGCTTATACTACAGACAGGGGTGTGCTCTTTGACCTTATTACTTCGGAAGAATTCAACCAAAACCAGATCGCCGAGCAGATCAAAAAGCAGGAGCAGAACGAGAAGGAAGAAGCGCAAAATAAAATTGCAAATGAAGCCGAAGCTGACGACAATATTGGACTGGATAAGGCCCTGAAAATGAAGTTAAGGGAATCTGAACAGGTTTTTGATCCGGAACTCTTCAGCAAGACAGGGAAAAAAGAAGAAGCTACTGAAGAGGAAAACTTAAAAATTGGGTCTCCGCTTGATTTTAACAAAAATGAAAACCATTCCTTTTCAGAATGGTTAAAGTTGGCTTCAGCAAAACCCATAGAGCGGGAAGAGCAAGCTGCAGAAGAAAATGAGGCGAAAAACAGGAAGTTTGAACTCATCAATGAATTCATCGCCAAAAGCCCAAAGATCAACCCTTCAAAAAGTGGAAAAAAGGTTAATCTTGCCGAGGAGAACCTCACCACTCCCGAAGCCTTGATGACAGAGACCTTGGCCAGGGTTTACCTGGAGCAGAAAAACTACAAAAAAGCTATTCAAGCTTATAAAATTTTAATTTTGAAAAATCCCGAAAAAAGTGGTTTCTTTGCAGACCAAATTCGGGCAATAGAGAAATTGCAAGACAATAACAATTAGATAATGAGCACGTTTACAATCTTTTTAGCACTTATCATCATCGTAGCATTTTTGCTGGTGGTAGTTATTATGGTACAGAATCCAAAAGGCGGTGGTCTTTCTTCAGCTTTTGGAGGAGGTGCAAACCAAATTGGAGGAGTTCAAAAAACTTCAGATTTCCTTGACAAAAGTACCTGGACACTGGCTACTTTATTATTAGTGCTTATCCTGCTTTCTAACGTAACTATATTAAATGGAAGCGGCACTGCCGAGTCTAAGATTATTGATAGCGAGCCTAATGTTGAGACAAACATTCCTGCACCTGCCAACGGTCCTGCTATGGATCCTGTAGAAGAGGAATAGACAAGAAAATAAGACATTTTACAGATGCCGGCTTATGACAAGCTGGCATTTTTTTTTGGGCTAATGTCAGATTTTATCAAGTGGCACAATTTTCGTCCTCATGCCTACTCAATCAAAGAATTCATTAACTAAAATAGATTTTTAAAATGGCACTAAACATTAAACCTCTTTCAGACAGAGTACTTGTTGAGCCGGTAGCAGCTGAGACCCAGACTGCCTCAGGTATTTACATTCCCGAGACTGCAAAAGAAAAGCCACAAAAAGGTAAAGTTGTAGCCGTAGGTAACGGTAAAAAAGATCACGATATGACCGTTAAGGTTGGTGACACCGTGCTTTATGGAAAGTACTCCGGCACCGAACTTAAACTGGAAGGTAAAGAATACCTTATGATGCGAGAGGATGATATTCTTGCCATAGTATAACTATGGATTCGCCGTTTACTTCTTCCTGAAAAACGGCATTTCTCATAATCAATAACAACTAACTCATTCCCCGCATGGTGGGGATAAAAACTAATTATAAAATGGCTAAAGACATAAAATTTGACATTGAAGCCCGCGACGGGATCAAGCGCGGAGTTGATGCATTGGCAAACGCAGTAAAAGTAACGTTAGGTCCAAAAGGGCGTAACGTGATCATCAGCAAATCTTTTGGCGCTCCTGTAGTGACCAAAGACGGGGTGACCGTAGCAAAAGAGATCGAACTTGAAGATGCTCTTGAGAACATGGGAGCTCAAATGGTGAAGGAAGTTGCTTCCAAAACTAACGATCTTGCCGGTGACGGTACTACTACCGCTACTGTTCTTGCGCAGGCTATCGTGAAAGAAGGCCTTAAGAACGTTGCTGCCGGTGCAAACCCTATGGACCTGAAAAGAGGAATTGACAAGGCTGTAGAAGCTTTGACTGCCAATCTCATGGAACAAACCCAACAAGTTGGAGATTCTTCAGAAAAAATTAAGCAGGTAGCTTCTATTTCTGCTAACAACGATGACCAGATAGGAGACCTAATCGCTCAGGCTTTTGGAAAAGTTGGTAAAGAAGGAGTGATCACTGTTGAGGAAGCAAAAGGAACCGAAACTCACGTGGATGTTGTAGAAGGAATGCAATTCGACCGCGGATACCTTTCTCCATATTTCGTTACCAACAGCGAAAAAATGACCGCAGATCTTGAGGATCCTTACATCCTTATCTATGACAAGAAGATCTCTGCAATGAAAGATTTACTTCCGGTACTTGAGCCTGTTGCTCAAAGCGGAAAGCCTTTGTTGATCATCGCTGAAGATGTTGACGGGGAAGCGCTTGCTACTTTAGTAGTGAACAAATTAAGAGGATCTCTTAAGATTGCTGCCGTTAAAGCTCCCGGTTTTGGAGACAGAAGAAAAGCAATGCTTGAAGATATCGCTATTCTTACAGGTGGTACCGTAATTTCTGAGGAAAGAGGTTTCACCCTTGAGAACGCGACCATCGATATGCTTGGTACTGCGGAAAAAGTTGCCATCGACAAGGACAATACTACTGTTGTAAATGGAGCCGGAGACAACCAGGCCATTAAAGATCGGGTGAACCAGATCAAGGCTCAGATGGAAACTACTACTTCTGATTATGATAAGGAAAAACTTCAGGAGCGTCTTGCAAAACTTGCAGGTGGAGTTGCCGTACTTTACGTTGGTGCAGCTTCCGAAGTTGAAATGAAAGAGAAGAAAGATCGTGTGGACGATGCACTTCACGCCACTCGTGCCGCTGTTGAAGAAGGTATCGTTGCCGGTGGTGGGGTAGCTCTTGTTCGTGCAAAAGCTGTTCTGGCAAATTTAGAAGCCGCTAACGCCGATGAAGGAACCGGAATTCAAATCGTTAGCCGTGCGATCGAAGCTCCGCTAAGAACCATTGTTGAAAACGCAGGAGGCGAAGGCTCTGTTGTGATCAACAAGGTACTTGAAGGAAAAGACAACTACGGTTATGACGCAAAATCTGATTCTTTTGTGGACATGTTGAAGGCAGGTATTATCGATCCTAAGAAGGTAACAAGAGTAGCACTTGAAAATGCTGCTTCGGTTGCCGGAATGATCCTTACTACCGAATGTTCTTTGACCGACATTAAAGAAGAGAACGCCGGTGGTGGCGGTATGCCTCCAATGGGCGGCGGAATGCCCGGAATGATGTAATTCGAAGTTAGAGTTTAGAAGTACGAAGTTAGAAGTACTAGAATTTAAGAACCCGTTCCTTTAACAGGAACGGGTTTTTTTTTGTGGGCATTGTAACGAAAAGAGCATTCTTCAGTCTAAACAGCTAAACCAAAATTTACTAACACATCAAGAAATGAAAACAAAAAAGTTATTATTAGCCGGAGCTTTGCTCTTCGTTGGAATTTCCTCAACAATCGCTCAGGAAATACAATGGGGAGTGAAAGCAGGTGCCAATTATTCTACTCTTACTATTGATGAGGATGTAGATTATATGGTAGGATTTCACGCCGGCGTACTTGCAGAATTTCCTTTAACAGCAAAATTTTCTTTGCAGCCGGAACTTCTTTATTCCCTCGAGGGTGCAAAATCTGAATATAATTTTAAAGAGGAGGAGTGGATCATTCATTCTAAGGACAAATTAAAACTTGGCTACTTCAACCTTCCTGTAATGGCGAAATATGAAGTGACTCGGGGGCTTTCTCTTGAGACGGGCCCACAGATCGGCTACCTTTTGAGCGCAAAGGATGAATACGAGATCTCCGCAAATTTTCCTGAAGATGTTAAGGAATCCGGCACCGAAGACGTTAAAGATCAACTGAAGAAGGTATCTTTTGGATTAAATTTTGGAGCAGCTTACGAATTTCAGAACAACCTTTTCTTGCAGGCAAGATATCATCTAGGCCTTTCAGAAATTAGCGATTTTGATGAAGGGGATCAAGGATTGGGAGATCCTGACAAGATTCAGAATCGTGGCTTCCAACTTTCTCTGGGATACAAGTTCTAATCTTTGGATCCAGTAAAAATAGGGCTTCAAAAATGTTATTTTTGAAGCCCTATTTTTTTGTCATTCCGACGCAGGAGGAATCCCTGATTAAACCCCATCTAATTCCAAGAGGTGCCAAAAATGACATTTCTCAGAGGTGTTTTTTTGGGTAATCAATTTGCCTCCCACACTTTTTGAAATTAATATTTGATTTTTTTTCTTCAGAATTACTTCTGCTTCATAAAATCAAAAGCGCCTTTTCTAAGGTTGATCTCGTGCTCTACATAGGCTTTGAGACAGGCAAGGAAGTTTGCCCAGCCCTCGGTGTTTTGCCCCAGCCATTTAATTCCTTTTTGGTTGTTTGGCATTTTACCTTCGGTAATCTTAACCAGAGTGGAATTTTCGGGCATGGGCAACAGGGTGATTTCCACAAGCAGCTTCTCCCCTTTCGCACCTTCCCACTGAAAAGAAACATATTCATCTTTTGTCACCTGCACCACATGCACATGGACAGGCTGATCAAATTCGGGAAAACGCCATTCCAGATCTTTACCTTCTTCCATTCTCCCGGTGCTGGAAGAAATGAAGAAGTTTGTCATTTTTGATGGATCTACAATGGCTTCAAACACCTCGTGCGGTGGCTCATTGATCTGGATCCCGGTTTTTATCTGTAGTTCTTCCATATTCTATTTTTGACCCTGTTAATTTAATTATTCGTTTCTTCCTCTCCATAGCTAATCATCCAGTTGATGCCATATTTGTCTTTACACATTCCATAGTAGCTGCCCCAGAAGGCGTCACCAATAGGCATCTTTACCTCCCCTCCTTTTGAAAGTTCATCAAAGAACTTGTCGGCTTCATCCCTGCTTTCGGTAGTGACAGACAAAGAAATATTGTTGCCCGTATTGAGATCTTTTCCCCATTCCCCACCGGCATCACTGCCCAAAAGAACCGTAGTATTGTTCAAACGCAGGGAAACAAACATGATTTTCTTCTTCTCGTTTTCGGGCATTTCTTCTCCCAGGTCCGGGGGTATTTCTGAAAATCTCCTGAGCGTAGAGAACTCCCCACCAAAAACCTTTTTGTAAAACTCAAATGCCGCTTCACAATTTCCATGAAAGGTGAGATAAGGATACATTGTTTTCATGAGATCTTGATTTTCAATTTATTACCTCCATCTAATTTACAATTAAGTTTTTATAGCGGAAATAATTCTTCTAAAATTCTTAGGTCACAAGTAAAAATAAGCCACAAAAAAAAGCCATCACAGAGATGGCTTTTTCATAAGTATTTTACTTCAGGTTTAGGAAACGGCTTTCAAGCGTTTTATACCTGATTTGTCTAGTTTTTCCTGAGCATATTCCTGGTCTACCACAAGCTTGTTATCGTTGCCTTCGGGCATTTCAAACATGGCATCGGTAAGAATAGCTTCACAAAGAGAACGCAAGCCTCTTGCACCAAGCTTATACTCCACCGCTTTTTCCACGATGAAATCTAAAGCATCATCTGTTATACTAAACTCTATATCATCCATTTCAAACAGCTTTTGATACTGCTTAATAATGGCATTTTTAGGTTCGGTTAAAATAGAACGAAGGGTCGCTTTATCTAACGGATTCATATGGGTCAAAACAGGCAAACGGCCAATGATCTCGGGGATCAAACCGAAGTCTTTAAGATCTTTTGGGATAATATACTTCAGCAAATTATCACGCTCGATAGCATCATCACTTTTAGAAGCGCTAAAGCCAACAGCCTGCATATTCAATCTCTTGCTAATGTTGCGTTCAATGCCGTCAAAGGCTCCACCGGTCACAAAAAGGATATTTTCGGTATCCACTTCGATAAATTTTTGATCGGGGTGTTTTCTTCCGCCCTTTGGCGGAACATTCACGGTAGTTCCTTCCAGAAGCTTAAGCAAAGCCTGCTGTACACCTTCACCAGAAACGTCACGAGTTATTGAAGGATTATCGCTTTTGCGGGCGATCTTATCGATCTCATCTATGAAAACGATCCCATGCTGGGCTTTTTCCAGATTATAGTCTGCAGCTTGCAAGAGTCGCGTAAGGATACTTTCCACGTCTTCACCCACATAACCTGCTTCGGTTAAAACGGTTGCATCTACAATAGCCAATGGCACATTGAGCATCTTGGCAATGGTTTTGGCCATAAGGGTTTTTCCTGTACCGGTCTCCCCTACCATGATAATGTTACTCTTCTGGATTTCTATATCATCGTCAGAAGAAGGCTGTAGTAAACGTTTATAGTGGTTATAAACAGCGACCGAAAGCACTTTTTTGGTGTGCTCCTGCCCAATTACATATTGATCCAGAAATGACTTTATCGCCTGAGGTTTCCGCAATTTTAATTCTGAAGTAAGCTCGCTGGTGCCTTCCTGTTTGGATTCTTCTATAACAATACCGTGGGCCTGCTCAATACAGCGGTCGCAAATATGCGCGTCCAGCCCTGCGATGAGCAAATTGGTTTCCGGTTTTTTCCTTCCACAAAAGGAACATTCTAATTCTTCTTTTGCCATACAATTTTTGTTGGAGCCTCTGTTCTACAAAGGCTTTTCTCTACATTCTTCAATAAGGGAAAATTAGTCCCTTGTTAAAATTTCATCTATCATTCCGTACTCCAAAGCCTTATCTGCTTTCATCCAGTAATCCCTATCTGAATCTTCTTCGATCTTCTCAAAGGTTTGTCCAGAATGTTTGGCAATGATTTCATACAATTCTTTCTTAAGGGTAAGGATCTCCCTTGCTGTGATCTCGATATCACTAGCCTGTCCCTGAGCTCCTCCCAAAGGTTGGTGAATCATCACTCTTGAATGTGGCAATCCACTGCGTTTTCCTTTTTGTCCGGCCCCCAACAAAACAGCGCCCATAGAAGCCGCCATTCCTGTACAAATAGTGGCCACATCAGGCTTGATGAACTGCATGGTATCATAAATACCAAGACCTGCATAAACACTTCCTCCAGGGGAATTTATATAGATCTGGATGTCTTTTGAAGCATCTGTGCTCTCAAGAAACAACAACTGTGCCTGAATAATGTTTGCTACCTGGTCATTGATAGCTGTACCAAGGAAGATAATACGATCCATCATAAGACGTGAAAAAACGTCAAAAATGGCAATATTCATCTGTCTTTCCTCGATAATATTTGGGGTCATCCCCATTGGGTTCATACTACTTATGATCTGGTTGTAGTAATTAGAGTTGATCCCGTGGTGCTTAGTAGCATATTTTTCAAATTCCTTACCGTAGTCCATAGATGTATTTCTGGTTTTTTAACTGCTTAAAATGTCGTTTTTCGGGGGGAGAAAAACGTTGGTATTACTTGCTAAAAAAGGCGTCATCCCAAAATGGGGCTAACGCCTTAAAGATAAGTATTAATTTATAAAAGATCTATTGATAAACCTCTTTAACAAATTCTTCATATGTTACTTCCTTCTCCTCAAGATTCACTTTTTCTTTGTAAAGATCAAGAAGTTTTTGGTTCATCAACTGCTCAGACAAACGCTTTACCTCATCCTGGTTTGAAAGTATGCGGGCCGCGATATCATCAAGCTCTTTATCTTCGGGGTTCATTTGACCAAACTGGGCCATTTGTTCCTTGATACGCTCTTTTGCAAAAGTTTTAAGATCCTCAAATTTCACCTGCACATCATACTTCTGAAGCATTTTTCCTTCGATCAACTGGAAACGAAGTCCTTTTTCGCTTTTTTCGTACTCTTCTTTAGCCTCTTCTTCTGAAAGTTCTTTTTCTCCTGCTGTTTGGATCCACTTCTGAAGGAATTCTTTCGGAAGATCGAAATTGGCATTTTCGATTAACATTTCGGTCACATCATTCAGCAGCTGTTGATCACTTTGTTGTTCAAACTGTTTTGCAGCGTCTTCCTTAATTTTTTTCTTAAGTTCCTCAACTGAAGTTACCTCCCCTTTTCCAAAGAGCTTATCGAACAACTCCTGGTCAAGATCTGCCATTTCCTGGTGGTTGACCTCGGTAACAGTGAATTCCACCTCTACCTCAAGACCGTGAGCCTTATCATGATCAACTTTTAAATACTCCATAAGGTCGTGATCGTCTTCAAACAGACCTTTAGTGTTTAATGTAAGCACATCACCTGCCTTCGCACCAATCAGTTTTTCGGTGTTTTTCACTTTTTCTAATGGAAGAGTCGCAGTGGTATCAATTCCTTCAGCTTCATTTTTGAAGGTTCCGGAGATTTGATCTCCTTCTTCAGCCACATCTTTAGAAACCAATTTTCCATACTGCTTACGAATAGTCTTCACCTGGTTCTCGATCATTTCCTCGCCTGCAACAATATTGTAATGAGTGATAGGATCGTTATCCTCAAGGCTCACCTCAAACTGAGGAGAAAGCCCAAGTTCGAACTCGAAAGTATAGGTATCGCTGTCCCAGTCAAAATTATCCTGCTCTTTTGGAAGCGGATTTCCAAGAACATCCAGTTTTTCTTCGGTAAGGTATTTATTTAGTGACTCCTGCAGCAATTTATTCACTTCATCCACCAAAACTGCCTGACCATATTGCTTTTTCACCATTCCCATAGGTACGTGACCTTTTCTAAAACCGGGAATATTAGCGTTTTTGCGGTAATCTTTAAGGATTTTCTCCACTTTGTCGCTGTAGTCTTCTTTGGCGATATCCACCTTCACTACTGCATTAAGTTCATCGATGTTCTCTCTCGTTATATTCATTACAAACTCTTATAAAAATTGGTCTGCAAAAGTACAACTTTTTTAAGAGCAAGCAAAGTTTCAAAAAGCTGAAATTCAGAAGGCTTTATTTCTTTTCGGCCAGTGAAAACAACAAGGACTGGAAAATGGATAAAAGAATACTGAATAAGAGCGCGATCCAGAAACCTGAAACATCAAATCCATCTACAAAAGCATCGGCCAGAAGAATAATGATGGCATTGATCACTATTAAGAACAACCCAAAGGTTATTATGGTTACCGGCAGGGTGAGAATAACAAGAACAGGCTTAACGATAAGATTGAGAAGCGCAAGCACCAAGGCCACTATAACAGCGGTAATATAACCTGTTACGGCTACTCCGGGAAGAAATTTAGACAGAAAAACAACTACGACGGCGGTGAGTAAAATGCGAAGTATAAAGGTCATTTGGTCAGATTTTTAATCTAAGATAGCATTAAAAACAAAAACGCCGGAAATGATCCGGCGTTTTCTAATTATTTTACAACTTCTTTATTACCTATTGAATTACCTCGTTGTTTGGAGTAACCGTACCGTAAGCACCAATATTTACTTTTGGAATAGTAGCATTGTAGGTACTATTCACACTTTCTATAATCCTATTGGCGACCAGGGCATAGCCTCGTGGCGTAAGATGAATACCATCAAGAGAAAAAGCACCACCTTTTGCAAAAGTTGAAGTCACAACTCCTCCATCAAAGTTGATCCCGGTAGTAGCGGTTTCCTGTAGCATGGCTGCCGCATCAACAAAAGCAAGATTATTTGCATCAGCATTATCTTTGATCGTTTGATTGTAAGCAACACGCGCGGTATTAATTGCTTCTAATTCCTGAGCATCAAGGGCATCTTTATCATCTATCCCGTTCACTGCGTCCAGCACTAATTGGCCTTGTTCAGCAGTAGGTTGTCCACCTTGCTGAAGGAGTCCCAAAACCTGCATTACTTCAGGTGTAAGAGCAGCAGAACCATAGCCTTGCTGTTTCAAAGCAGCC
Source organism: Salinimicrobium sp. (assembly GCA_049687615.1). Taxonomy (GTDB): domain Bacteria; phylum Bacteroidota; class Bacteroidia; order Flavobacteriales; family Flavobacteriaceae; genus Salinimicrobium. The sequence continues at coordinate 14,942 of JBAVJE010000051.1, forward strand.
TGATCAATGGTTAAAAGAAGTAATTCCTCTTGAGTCATCTGACGGAAACCAAGCGGATTTGCTTGAGTCACAGGAACATCAATGATAAACCTGTTAGGTCCTGCATTAAAAGTAATAGCATATTGTGAAGCAATAGCCTGGGCCATTTCTGCAGGCACTTCCTGACTCATCAAATATTGAGTAAAGATTCCTGCTACAGCCTTGAAATATCCTGTTAATCCTGCAGCCTGCTCGGCAGAAAGTACCAGGGCATTATTAGGAATAGTGGTAAAGAAAGGCACGTTAGTAACATCTGGAATATTAAGAAGCACTCCTTGTTCTGCCCCCGCAGCCACCATTGAATTCACAATTTGCGTGTAAACTGTCTTAAACATTTGTGGGTCTGTAATTTCCGATTCGTCTACACCTCCTGAAGTAGCATAACCCAAAACATCATTGTTTCCAATCCAAAGACTGAAGAAGGTAGGATTTTGCGCAGCGGCATCCTCAATAATAGAGGTTCCCGGTGTTGAAGCAAAACGAACAAAGTAAGGATTAGCAGTCGGTGGATCTGTTGCTAAGCCCGTAATATTTCCGTATCCAGGTGCCAGCAAATGGTAACTTCTCGCTCCCGGCACCCCCATATTATTGAAAGGGCCTGTTAAGGTATTTACAATATCAGTAGTCGACGCCATGCCATTATAGACTTTAGGAAGTGTATCGCCATCTATGATGGAGAGGACCAGCCGGTTTGGCTGAATTTGCTGCCCCCCGGCAAGCAATCCCCCAGCATTGTCTGCCATTAAAGGCTGCTTAAATTCCTGTGTTTCCTGAACCTTGCTCAATTGTTGCGCAAGAATATTGGGGTAGGAATTGGTTTGTCCTGAAATGTAAAGTGCCTTATCGGCATAACCTGCAGTAAGCGAGTTCCCAAGTGCAACATAGTTGGAAAAATCCGCCTGTCCGCCGGAGTATGCATCCGCATCATCTACCGGATTTTCAAATTCGGGTTCGCAGGAAGTCATTCCCATCGCCAAAAGCCCGATATATAAAAAGTATTTTTTCATTTTCTAAGTTCTTTTTAAAGTTTATAGGTAACTCCCAATCCAGGTATGAAAGCACTGGATTTATAGGTCCCGCCAAAAGGAACTGCAACTTCGTTAGGCGCTGTACCTTCAGTATAATAGTCGTAAGAGGCATTCACCTCATCAAACCTGATGTAGGCGAAAGAGGCGTCTATAGCCAGTCTTGAAGTCACATCAAGAGAAAGTCCTGCAGTAAAGCCCATAGAATCATTTCTTGGAGTTTCTGGAGCAAAGTACCCGGACTGCACCGGTGATTCATCAAGGTAATACCCTGCTCTAAGGGTTAGCTTATCTGTTGCAGTGTATTGCGCGCCAAATCTCCAGGTACTGGAATCTTCATAGTTTCTCGGGTTTTGAGAATCGGGAATATTAGGATCGGCAAAGTCAATATCGAGAGATTCGTAAACTCCCCAATAGGTTCGGTTATAATCAAAAGCCAATAACCATTTATCGTTTAATTCATAAGAAAATCCTACCGTAAGTTCAGCAGGAAGCGGAAGCTCAGCATCAAAAGTAGTATCATTAAAAGGCGCCAGTGGCGTGTTTGGTACATTCTGAAAATCGGCCTCTCCGCCTTCAGCATGCATAATAATCTCAGAACGGTAGTTCAACCCGATCTTAAGATCTTCGGTTGGAATAAACATTGCTCCGGCAGACCAACCCCATTCATTAACACCCGAAGCGTCAATGGTGACATTGGAACGATTTCCGTCAATATCGGCAAGAGTTCGGTTTAGGTTACGGTTAAAATTCACCGCCCCCGAAACATAGATAGGTCCACCTCCAATGCTCATCCAATCGGTCACTTTTACAGAGACCAGCGGCTGCACATAAATAGCCTGTAGTTCAATATCATTCACCAGGTGCGAACCTGCCCAATCTTCTTCCCATTTCACTGTACTCCCGTAAGGAGTATAAACGCTAAGCCCTACAGAAAGCCAATCTTTTATTTTGTAGGCTGCGTTGAAATAAAAAGGTGTTCCTACAGGGTTATCGGTTCTAAAAATATCTCCTGTTTGTTCATTTTGCCAGGCAACATCTGAAAAGATGGCACTAGCTCCCGCCGAAATTGTTAATTGGTTTTCAAGGTAAACCAGGCCTGCTGGATTGAAAAATCCGAGTTCAGCGCTATTAACCACAGCAACACCCGTGTGTCCCATCGCCAGCGCACGCTGTCCCTGAACACTTACGCGGTAGCCCCCGGCATAAGTTACGGCGCCTGTTAAAGCAAACGCCATTAGGCATAAAAGTTTTCTCATAATTATTTTTGTAAGATTTTAACGAAACGTTCTGCTTCAAAAATAACACAAATTAGAGATAATGCAAGAAAAACCTTTCTTTTGTTATGCGTGCATAACAAAAACAGCAAAATTTTACAGGAATTGCATGACAACTTTAAAAAAAGCTCGTTTTTTCTCAGCGTGAACCCAGTGACCGGCTCCCGGGATGCTGACAATTTCAGAAGAAGGGAAGTGTTTTAGGATCAGGCTTCTATCCTCTTCCCGGATATATTTTGATTTTTCCCCTTTGATGAACAAGCTGGGCTTAGAAAAGTTATAATCATCGGGCAGGGCTTCACCAACATTGTCAATATTGTTTATCAGGGCTTCCAGGTTGAGTCTTAGAGCGAGATGGCCTTTTGATTTCCAATAAAGGTTCTTAAGAAGAAACAATCGCACATCGGGCTCACTCACATATTGAGCTAAAAGCTCTTCTGCCTCGCCACGAGATGAAAGGTCGGCTTCATTTACCGCTCTTAGTCCTTCAAGAATTTGTTGATGGTGAGGCGCGTAATACTTTGGCGCAATATCCACAACAATTAATTTTTCAATGACATGAGGAAAAAGGCAGGCAGTCATCATTGCTGTTTTACCGCCCATAGAGTGTCCCAATAAAACACATTTTTGAAGGGAATGTGTATCAATATATTCCTTGACATCCTTAGCCAGGGAAAGGTAATTAAACTCTTCACTATGTGGGCTGCGCCCATGATTTCTCTGATCAATGAGGTGAACCTGAAAACCGTTTTCTGAAAACTGGCGACCCAAGGTTTTCCAGTTGTCACTCATTCCCAAAAAGCCATGAAGGATCAATAAAGGAGTTCCTTCGCCCAGTACGTTAGCATGTAATTTCATCAACTCAAATATTTTAAATAACGTGCGATCACCGTTTCTAATCCAAGGTAAAGCGATTCCGCAATAAGCGCATGGCCAATCGAAACTTCAAGAAGCCCCGGAACATTTTCTTTAAAAAACCGTATGTTTTCAAGTGAAAGATCATGCCCGGCATTTACACCTAGACCAAGGTCGGCAGCAAGTTTCCCGCATTCTGAATAGGGCCGAACGGCATCTTTATTGCCGCCGGAATATTCCAGCGCAAAGGCTTCGGTATAAAGTTCGATCCTGTCTGCACCGGTTTGCACTGCGCCCTGAATCATTTCGGGAACGGGATCAACAAAAATAGAGGTTCGAATGCCGTTTCCTTTAAATTCAGAAATGATCTCTTTCAGGTAATCTTTATGTTTCCTTGTGTCCCAACCTGCGTTTGAAGTAATGGCATCTTCGGCATCAGGGACAAGCGTCACCTGTTCGGGCTTTACTTTCAATACAAGATCTATAAACTCTTTGATTGGATTTCCCTCAATATTAAATTCGGTATAAACCACTGGACGTAAATCCAAAACATCCTGGTAGCGAATGTGCCGCTCATCTGGTCGCGGATGTACGGTTATTCCCTGGGCCCCCATTTTCTGTACGTCTTTGGCAACCTGAACAACATTGGGAACATCTCCCCCGCGGGAATTCCTAAGGGTTGCGATTTTATTAATATTTACGCTTAATTTTGTCATTTTTGGCAATTATTTTAAACAAAAATACAAAGTTGGATAGGCAAAAAAGTACTTTATTTTAATTAATTTGCAGGAAAAAGAAAGTGCCATGACAATCGCACCATATATCATCAATGATCTTGAAATGCCTGACATTACTGATAAGATCAGAAATATTCAGGCGCTTTTCAACCAATTGACTTATTCTCACATTCCTGTCCAGCACAAAGGTATTTATATTGGTTGTTTATCGGAAAATGATGTCCGTTCTTTTGATGCAGATAAAACAATCGAAGATTATCAATATGCTTTGGAAGGTTTTTTTGTTCGGGAAAAAGATAACTGGATGGATGTGCTGCATACCTTCTCCACAAATCAAAGCAACATCATGCCTGTTTTGGAAGATGAAACCAATGACTATGTAGGTTATCTCGAACTCCAGGATATTATGAACCTATTTACCGAAGCACCATTTCTTAATAATCCCGGGATCATCTTTATCGTCGAAAAAGGATACAAAGATTACTCCTTCAGTGAGATCACTCAGATTGTTGAATCAAACGGAGCTCATTTACTCGGCGCATTCCTATCAAATGTAGAAAATGACCTGGCACAAATCACCCTTAAAACAGGACCTACTCCTATAAATGTCATTTTACAAACCTTCCGTAGATATGGATATAACATTGTGTCCAGCCATCAAGAGGATAATTTTTCTTCAGACCTTAAGGAGCGATCAAGGTACCTGGACAAATACCTTAACATCTAATTTATGAAAGTAGGTATTTACGGTCAATTTTACCACACCAACTCAGGACGCTACATAGAGGAATTGCTCAATGTGCTGGGAGAAGAAAATGTAGAAGTAGCGATTGAAAGCAACTTTTTCGAACTCATTGATGAGAACAAAGCGATTCAAAAGGATTACCACCATTTCGAAACTTTCACAGAGCTTGACGAAAGCTACGACCTCTTTATAAGCGTTGGTGGTGACGGCACTATTTTAAAGGCAGTAAATTTTGTACGCGATCACAATACTCCAATTATTGGCATCAATACCGGAAGATTGGGTTTTCTAGCCACCGTCGATAAAGAAGAGATTAGATCTACAATTAAAAAAATGCTGAAGGGGGAGTATACAATTTCTGAACGCAGCCTGTTGTGCATTAGAACAGAGCCTGAAGACAAAATACTCTGCAACGACAATTTTGCTTTAAATGAAATTGCCGTAAACCGCAAGAATACCACCTCAATGATCACCATAGACACCTGGCTAGATAAAGAATATGTGACCGCTTATTGGGCAGACGGCCTTATCGTCTCTACTCCCACCGGCTCAACCGGATATTCTCTAAGCTGTGGAGGCCCCATTATCACCCCCTCTACAAAAGCTCTGGCCATTACACCAATAGCCCCGCATAACCTCAATGCGCGGCCCCTTATCATTAAAGACAATACTACCATAAAATTAAAGGTCTCCGGCCGTGAGGACGATTACCTGGTTTCCATGGATTCGCGGATTACTTCCCTAAAAAACAACACCACCGTGATCATCAAAAAAGCCCCTTTTAAGCTTAAAATGGTCGAATTTGCCGGCGACACCTTTCTTAAAGCCCTGCGTAAAAAGTTGCTGTGGGGAGAAGATAAGCGCAACTAAACAATAAATTCTTCCAATTTTTGTTAATGCTAAAGTACAATCCTGCTCTTGTTATTGTAGAGCAAACATTATTGTTATATTTGCAAACTTTGGAAAACCGTATGAGGTATATAGTTGTTATGGTTCTAATGTTCTTTTGTGGTAACCAGGCATTTTCCCAGAATTTCGAATTAGGACCCTATGTTGGTGGTGCGAACTACGTTGGAGATGTTGGCAACACGACCTATATTAATCCGAATTCCCCCGTTTTTGGTGGTTTGCTGAAATGGAATCGCAGTGATCGACATGCCTTTAGATTTTCGCTGCTTTATGCGAAGATTGAAGCTGATGACGCCAATTCCAACGAAGGTCGCAGGCTGCAAAGGGGATACTCTTTTTCAAATTCAATAGCAGAAGCATCCTTAGGTTTAGAATTTACTTTTTGGGAATGGGATGTGCATTCTGATGCTTACCAATCAACTCCATATCTTTACACCGGTGTTAACTACTATTATGCAAAGCATTTTATGCTTAAGAATGATGCCTATACCAACCCGGCTAATAACGAACTCCAGGAGGCAGGAAACAATTGGGGATTTTCAGTACCTATTGCCATGGGTTATAAACAAACCCTTAATTCTTTTATGGCCGGCGGAATAGAAATTGGAGCACGATATACCTTTACCGATAATCTGGATGGAAGCCAGCCTTCTGAAGTAGACGGTTCCTACCGTCTCAAAGACTTTGGAAACAGGAATACAAAAGATTGGTATATCTTTACAGGCATCTATCTTACTTTTAACTTTGGTCATAGATCCTGCTACAATAAATACTAATATGGATTTTAAAGAAAAGATCGATTCCGAAAAGTTGCCCAGGCACGTGGCCATCATCATGGATGGGAACGGCCGCTGGGCAAAAAAACAGGGAATGTTGCGGGTAAAAGGTCACAGAGAAGGAACAAAGGCGGTAAGAGAAGTGACCGAAGGCTGCAGCGAAATAGGGGTCAAAAACCTCACTTTATACGCCTTTTCTACCGAGAACTGGAACCGGCCCAAGGTGGAGGTCGATACTTTGATGAAGCTACTGGTCTCCTCTTTAAAGAAAGAAATTAAGACCCTGCAGGACAATGATATCAAGCTGCAAGCCATCGGCAGGCTGGAAAATTTACCCTCTAAAGCACTTAAAGAACTAAATGAGGTAATAGAAAAAACCAGCAGTAATAAACAGATGACCCTCACCCTCGCTCTTAGCTACGGTTCACGTGAAGAAATCACCACTGCGGTTAAACAAATTGCCGAAAAAGTGCAAAAGGGAGAGATTTCAGAAAAAGCTATTGATGAATCGGTTATAAATGAGCATCTTTACACCCGAAATTTACCAGATGTTGATCTTTTGATCAGAACCAGCGGTGAACAACGTATAAGCAATTTTCTTTTATGGCAAATCGCTTATGCCGAATTATATTTTTCAGAAGTACTATGGCCTGACTACCGAAAAGATGATCTTTTCGAGGCCATTTATAATTATCAAAACAGAGAACGAAGATTTGGAAAAACGAGTGAGCAACTTAGTTAGTGCCTTTAAAGCAACATCGATTTTAGCATTTTTGGCACTTTGCCTTTTCAACAGCACCCCCACAAAAGCCCAGGACCTGCCACTTGCTAACGGCAAAGAATACACCATAGGCGAGATAGATGTAACCGGAACAGTCTCTTTTAACGAGCAAACCATTATAGCCTATTCTGGTCTTAAAAAAGGAGACAGGATCTATATCCCCGGAGATAAAATTAGTAAAGTGCTCAAGAAGCTATGGGATTCGGGACTGTTTAGCGATATCAACATCTATGTGACCAGTATTGAGGGCAATACCGCCAATCTCGAAATCGAGATCATAGAGGTGCCGGCCCTTTCAGATGTAAAGATCCGTGGGATCAAGAAAAAGGCCCAGGAGGATATGAAGACCGAGAACAAGCTGAAGGAGGGCACCAAAGTCACAGAAAACCTCATCACTACTACAAAGAATTATATTCAAAATACCTACCGCAAAGAAGGTTACCTCAACACGAAGGTGGACATTAATACCATTCCGGTAGAAGACACCCTTAATACCAATCTTGTCAATCTTGTGATCAATGTCGACAAGGGTGAACGAGTAAAGATTGAAGAAATTGAATTCATAGGTAATGAAGATTTTTCTGATGCACGTCTAAGACGGGCTATGAAAAACACCAAAGAGGCGAAATTTTTCAGGTTTTGGAAACGTTCAAAGTATATTCCTGAAGATTATCAGGAAGACAAACAAAAACTTCTTGATCTTTATAAGGAGAAAGGTTATCGCGATGCGCGTATAGTTTCAGATACTCTTATGAGACTGGATGACGAGAATGTGGCTCTTCGCCTCAACATTGAAGAAGGTAACCGCTATTATTTTGGAAATATTAATTTCATTGGGAATAGTGTATACACCAATGCCCAGCTGCAAAGAGTACTTGGCATTCATAAAGGTGATATCTATAACGGTGTCCTGCTTGAAAAGCAAATCGCCGATGCCAGCAAACCCGATGCTAACGACCTTACAAACCTGTACCAGAACAACGGCTATCTTTTCTCAAATATCAACCCTGTTGAGGTTAAAGTATATAATGATACTATCGACTTTGAGGTAAGGATACGGGAAGGAAAGATCGCCTATTTCAATGACATTAAAGTTATTGGAAACGACAGAACCAAAGATCATGTGATCTACCGGGAGATGAGAACCAAACCCGGACAAAAATACAGCAAAGAAGCAGTTGTGCGAACCATAAGGGAATTGGGACAGCTTGGCTTTTTTGATGCTGAAAACCTAAAACCCGAATTTAGAAATGTGAATCCTAACAGCGGGACTCTTGACCTTGAATATTCTGTTGTAGAGTCCGGTAGCAGCCAGATCGAATTGCAGGGCGGCTACGGTGGAGGTGGTTTTGTGGGTACGCTGGGGCTTTCTTTCAACAACTTTTCACTTTCCGGTATTTTTGATAAAGATGCTTACAGGCCGCTACCTATGGGGGACGGACAAACCCTGTCTTTAAGAGCACAGGCAAGTACCTATTATCAAACCTATAGCCTCTCTTTTTCTGAACCTTGGTGGGGTGGGGTGAAGCCGGTAAGGCTTTCCACCTCCTTTCAGCACACAGAGCAGTATGATTATGACATTCGTACCCGTAAAGCCAACAAGGACAAAAAGTTTTCTATTACAGGAGTTACCTTTGGACTAGCAAAGAGACTGACTGTGCCCGATGATTTCTTTGTGTTGTCTCACGCCCTGGCTTTTCAACACTATAACCTTAGCAACTACAACACCGGCCTGTTTCGGTTTGGAGACGGGTACTCCAACAACCTTTCTTACACGATAGGCTTAACACGCGACAATACTTTCAGCAACCCGATCTTCCCAATGGGAGGGTCAAAATTTGAAATCGTCGCGAAACTAACCCCTCCTTATTCCCTCTTCAATGATGTGGACTATGCGAATTTGGGAGACCAAAAGGAGTTCCAGCTACAAAATGATAACGGGACTTTGATCAACGCCGAGGGAAGACCTTTAAGAGAAGGAGAGGATCCTGTGCCCGATCAAACAAAGATAGACCAGGAAAAATATAAGTGGCTTGAATTCTATAAAATCAAGTTTAATGGTACCTGGTACACCAACATCTATGATAAGCTCGTTTTAAGAACTCATGCAGAATACGGCTTCCTTGGCGCCTATAACAATGAAAGAGGTGTGCCTCCTTTTGAAAGATTCTATCTTGGAGGAGACGGAATGGGAACATACAGCCTGGATGGTCGGGAATCAATTAAAATGCGTGGTTACCCTAACCAATCCCTTATCCCGGTTGACAGGGGAGTAATGTCTACGGCCACAGATAATGACGGCGCAACAATTTATAACAAATATTCATTAGAACTCAGATATCCAATTACTCTGAAGCCTACTGCTTCTATTTTTGCCCTCACTTTTGTTGAAGGAGGGGCCTCTTATGACGGATTTCAGGATTATAATCCATTCCAGCTGAACAGATCTGCCGGGGCAGGATTACGAATATTTATGCCGGCTTTCGGTCTGTTGGGTATTGATTTCGGATACGGATTTGACCCTGTACCGGGAGGCACCCAGGCCAATGGTTGGGAAACTCACTTTATGATGGGGCGGGAGTTCTAATTTTGGCACGGTATTTTCTATAAACCAGATAAGTTATGAAGAAATCATTTCTTACCATCGCAATTTTTATTCTAGGCATTCTTTCTGTCAAGGCACAGAAGACGGTAAGAATTGGTTATGTAGATATGGAATATATTCTGGAGAATGTTCCCGAATACCAGGAAGCTAATGCGCAGCTTGACAAGAAAATGCAACAATGGAAGACAGAGATTGAAACTGAACTCAACCGCATTGACAAAATGAAAAAAGAATTGGCCAATGAAAAGCCACTTCTTACGAGTGAGATGGTTGAAGAACGAGAGGAAGAGATCAAGTTTGAAGAACAAAAAATTCTGGATTACCAACAAAAAAGATTTGGGCCCAATGGGGATTTGATCACGCAAAAACTCCAATTAGTTAAGCCCATCCAGGACCAGGTTTTTGTTGCGGTTCAGGAGATTGCCAAAAACAGGAATTATGACCTTATTTTCGACAAATCGGCCGATGTAGTGACCCTTTATGCAGCAGATAACCTTGATGTAAGCGACCAGGTACTTAGGTTGATCACCAGGGCATCTAATAGAGAGCAGCTGGAGTCAAGACAGGAAAAAAGAGACCTCATCAGAGGGGAAGCCAAGACTGTTGAGGAAGATGCCGAGGTTAGTGAAAGGGAGATCCTTCAGCAAGAGAGAAGAAATGAACGTGAAGCCTTGCTTCAAGAACGTAAGCGAGTGAGAGACTCTATTAGAACTGCCAAGAAACAGGAGTATGAAGAGAGAAAAGCTAAAATTCTAAAAGAGCGGCAAAGAAAGAAAGACTCTATAGAAAAGGCCCGCGAAAATTAAAAAGACGATTAAAAAAATAAACATAAACAATTAAGAATCCATAAATCAACAATTAACACTTTTACAATGAAACAATTCAAGACCCTTTTAATAGCTGTAACCTTAGTACTGGGAGCAACTTCTTTTGCAAACGCACAGACAAAAGTTGCCCACATCGCTACTCAGGAGCTAATCGAGCAAATGCCTACTTATAAAGCAGCTATGAATCAGCTCGAAAAGTTACAGAAAACTTATGATACCGAAATAAAGGACATGGTTACCGAGGCACAGAATACCATGAAAAGATATGAGTCTGAAGCTCAAACAAAAACAGACGAAGAAAATTCTAAGAGAGCAGCTGAACTTCAACAAACTCAAAGAACAATTGGAGAATACCGTCAAAACGCGATGCAGGAACTGCAAAAGAAAGAGATGGAGCTATTGAAACCGGTTCTTGAAAAAGCCCGTACTACTATTCAAAAAGTGGCCCGTGCAAAAGGTTACGATTATGTTCTTGATTCAACAACAGGAACAGGTGTAATCATGGCAGACGGTTATGACCTCATGCCAGATGTAAAGAAAGATTTGGGAATCTAAAAGAAACCCCAAAAACAATTTTAAAAACTGCGTACCATTGGTGCGCAGTTTTTTATTTTTACAAGCGTGAGCAAAGAAAGTCCCATAGGCATTTTTGATTCGGGAGTTGGAGGAACTTCTATCTGGAAGGAGATCCACGAGCTTATGCCCCTGGAACACACCATCTATTTAGCTGATAGTGCCAATGCTCCATACGGGGAAAAGACCCCGGAAGAGATTATAGCCCTTAGTTTCAAGAACACTAAAAAATTGCTCCAGATGGGCGCCAAGATCATTGTGGTCGCCTGCAATACAGCTACTACCAACGCGATCCAGCAACTTAGAGCCAATTACAGTCTGCCTATTATAGGAATTGAACCGGCCATTAAACCGGCTGCCCTGCAAACAAAGACCAGGTGCATTGGTATTCTAGCTACCAAAGGCACGCTCTCCAGTGCTCTTTTCGCCCGTACCTCAGATCTTTACTCGAAAGACACAAAAGTCATTGAGGTAGTAGGAAAAGGACTGGTACAGGAGATCGAAAAAGGCAATAAAGATTCTGCCCGCGTCGAAAATATGTTGCGGGAATTGCTCGAACCTATGGTTTTGGCGGGTATAGATCATCTCGTCCTGGGCTGTAGTCACTACCCCTATCTCATCCCTACTTTAAAAAAAATATTACCTCAAGACGTTCATATCATAGATTCAGGAATGGCGGTAGCAAAGCAAACCCGTCTTGTCCTGCGAAGTTTGGATCTGCTTACAAAAACCCAGCAATCGCCGCCGGAATTCTTTACTAATTCCAATATTGAAGTTTTGAGAAATATTCTTCCCCAACCCAATAATTTCAAGGTTTTCCAACTAGACTTCTAGCCTCTAAAAGAATGATTCTAAATACTAGTCGAAAAAGATTGGGATTTAGTAATTTTGCAAAAATTTTAGTATGAAAGAATTCAGCATCAATATACAGCCCACAACCAAGCCGACAATTGTAAAATTTGAAGCAAATAAATTCCTGACCCAGCACGAGACTTTTGAGTTCCATAATATAGAGGAGGCCGAAAGATCTCCGCTGGCCCAACAGTTGTTTCACCTGCCGTTCATCAAAACGGTATATATCGCTCAAAATTTTGTTGCACTCGAGAAGTACAACATCGTTCACTGGAAAGACATCCAAAACGAGGTTGCCGAGCAGATAGAATCTTTTTTGAACCAGGGCGGCGTGGTGATCACTCCTTCCCAGGAGCCCGGAAAAAAAATGCCCGTCACAGTTTACGCTGAAAGCACCCCCAACCCGGCAGTTCAAAAATTCGTATCAAATAAAAAACTGGTACTTCAAACCCTTGAATTCAAGAATATAGACGAAGCGAAAAATGCTCCTCTTGCAAAGGCATTGTTCCATTTTCCTTTCGTTAAAGAAGTTTTTCTTGATGAAAATTATATTTCAATAACCAAGTACGATATTGCCGAGTGGGAAGACATTACGATGGAGCTACGCGAGTTTGTGAGAGAGTATCTCGAGCAGGGCAAAGAAGTAGTTTCAGAAGAAAATGCTTCCGCAGCTTCAAAAAAAGCTGAAAAAGCGGAGACAGTAGAACCTGTTGTTTTGGATGATACTTCTTCTGAAATTGTGGCCATCCTGGATGAGTACGTAAAACCGGCAGTAGCAAGCGACGGCGGAAATATCGTGTTTGAATCTTATGATGAGAAGGAGAAGACCGTAAAAGTGATCTTGCAGGGTGCCTGCAGTGGTTGCCCATCTTCAACGTTCACCCTTAAGAACGGAATCGAAAACATGCTCAAGGAAATGCTGCCCAACAAAGTAGAAAAGGTAGAAGCTATCAACGGCTAAACTTTCCGGGATTGAAATTCGAAAGCTAAAAGGTTCCAGAAATTGATTTTTATCTTTTAAGGTTTAACAAAGTTTTGCCACTTTCACATATTGAATTTTGTAACTTGATTTTCAACTAGTTAAAACATAATATTAACCAAAAAAAGAATATTAATTATGGCTACGATGAAAGTTATTGAAATAATGGCAAGTTCTGACCAAAGTTGGGAACAGGCTGTTAAGAATGCTGTGAAAGACGCATCAAAATCTGTTAAGAACATCCGTTCTGTTTATGTAAAAGATCAAACAGCCAGTGTTTCGGGAGAAAATATTACAGAATACAGGGTGATTGTAAAAATCACTTTTGAAGTGAACGTCTAATACGACACATAATTTGGTAAAAGGCTCTATTTTATGGAGCCTTTTTTATTGCTAAGCCCTTTCACTTCATTATATTTTCATCCTTGTTTAACAGAAATTTTAGAGAAAAAAAGGCTTAAAAATGCAACTTTGCAACAAATTTTTTGAATGGAAAAAATAGACAATCTTAAAAACATTTCACAAGAATACGCCCGGGCTTTTCTGGCCTTTTTACCCGATCTCCTGGGTGCCATTGTTTGGCTGTTCATAGGCTGGTGGGCCATCAAGTTTTTCGTAAAATATCTTACTAAAATTTTTGAAAAAAGAGGACATGATCCCGCGCTTACCAATTTTGTAGTCACCCTTGCAAATTGGGGCCTAATCATTCTTTTACTTGTTAGCGTGGTAGGCATGCTGGGAATCGAGACCACTTCCTTTATTGCCGTACTTGGTGCTGCCGGTTTGGCCGTTGGCCTCGCCCTCCAGGGCTCGCTTTCAAATTTCGCGGGCGGAGTGCTTATTATCGCATTAAAGCCATTTAAACTGGGTGATTGGGTCGAAGTAAACGGGATCTCAGGCACCGTTAAGGATATTTCTCTGTTCTATACCAAACTGAATACTTTTGGCAACCAGTTAGCAGTAATTCCTAATGGGGATCTTTCCAATTCTAATATAGTCAACTACTCCGGAGAATCTACCCGAAGGGATGCCATCACTATCGGGATCTCCTATGAAAGCAATATTAAGGTCGCCAAAGAGGTGCTTATGGAGCTGTTAAAAGAGCAGGAAGACATACTTGAGGATCCTGCCCCTGCAGTGGTCGTGACGGAGTTGGCTGACAGTTCTGTTAACCTTTCTGTGCGCTTCTGGGCCAAAAATGAGGTTTTCTGGGATCGTCACTGGTACACTATTGAAGAAGCCAAGAGAAGGCTCGAAGACGCCGGAATTTCAATTCCTTTTCCGCAGCGCGATGTACATTTCTTCAATCATAGTTCAGCAAAAATCACCGGAGAATAGCATTTTCGACACCTGTAAACACAAAAAAGCTGAAGTTTCCTTCGGCTTTTTTGTGTTTTATACTGTTTTACCGGTTAACCTGCCTGGAAATCCTTTAAGTAATACGGCTCAAAATAAGCTACATCCTCAAAAAGGCCTTTTTGAAACTTCTCTTCGGCCAGGGTTACCATTTCTTTAGCCGATGGCAGCTCTTCCGTTTTAAATCTCGCATGCTCATGGCTGCAAAGTTTGCTAAACTTCTCTACACCGTTACCTATGAAGGTCACAGTGCCTTTTTCGAGGTATTCAGAAAAAGAGTTTTCATCAAGTATCTCTGCACGGGTGTCAAAAATGTCATTTTTGGCACCTGTAAATCCGGCGGTATACACTTCCATCCTGCGGGCATCCAAAAGTGGAATAATGAAATCGCTTTCCTCCTGCGGCACCTGCCATGCAAGTGAAGTTAAAGTGGGAACCGAAATCAACGGAATATCCAGAGAAAAGCATAGTCCTTTTGCGGCCGAAACCCCAATTCGCAAACCTGTGTAAGATCCCGGACCTTTACTTACCGCAATTGCTGAAAGATCTGAAGCTTTGAGACGGTTCTCCTGCAGAATTTCATCAATAAAAAGATGCAGCCTCTCGGCATGTGAATAATTCTTGCTGTAGTCTTCCTTTAAAGCCAGCAATTTCCCTTCTTTTCCTAAAGCTACCGAACAATTAGTGGTCGCTGTTTCAATGCATAAAATCACACTCAAATTAATCCTCCTTCAAATTTTCGTTTTCAGTTACTTCTATTTTATCACCGGGTTTTAGTGATTTTGTTACCGTATTATAGGGCCCCGTAATTACCTCTTCTCCTACTTCCAGACCGGTGGTCACTTCTATGCGGGCATCATCCTGGATTCCTGTTTTTACAACCCGGCGCTTCGCCTCATCTCCTTCTTTCACAAATACAGTTTCAAATTTCTCATCAGAAAGCTGAGACTTATCCATATCCTTCTTTTTAGTCACCGCGGTGTCTGCTGTTACAACAATCGCACTAATTGGTACGGCGACCACATCTTCTTTTTTGTTGGTAATAATATCAACAGTAGCTGTCATTCCAGGTCGGAAAGGAGAATAATTCTCAGGTTTTCCTTCCAGAAGATGATCATAAGACTCTTCTAAAATGCGAACTTTTACTTTAAAGTTGGTCACCTGGTCTGCAGTCAAGCCAGAATTCGCCGAATTGGAAATTTCTGTAACCACTCCTTTGAACTCTTGTTTCAAATAAGCATCAACCTCCACAACGGTAGAGTCGCCTATTGCAACCTTTACAATGTCATTTTCATTGACGTCTACTTCCACTTCCATATCTCCAAGATCGGCCACACGTAAGATCTCTGTTCCCGCCATTTGCTGTGTTCCTACTACTCGTTCCCCAAGCTCGGCACTTAAGGAAGATATGGTGCCAGACATAGGCGCATATATATTTGTACGACCAAGGTTCTCCCGCGCCTCATTCACGCTGGCTTCCGCACTTTTTACATTATAAAAAGCTGACTGGCGGTTGGCTTGTGCCACCTCAAATGCTGATACAATCCGGTCCCATTCTGCTTTCGAAATAATTCCCTTTTCAAAGAGCCTTTTGTTCCGGTCGTAATTGGATTGCGCCTCTTTGAGACTGGCTTCGGTTTGGGCAAGGCCAGCACGAATATTTTGCAATCCGGCACGGGAACGCTCCAGGCTGGACTGGTAAATTTCAGGATTAACCCTAACTAAAAGTTCACCTTTTTCAACCTGCTGCCCCTCTACAATGGGTAGTTCAATGATTTCTCCGGAAACTTCCGAAGAAAGCTTCACCTCTACTTCGGGCTGGATCTTCCCGGTGGCAGAAACTTTCTCTATAATATTTGTACGTTCCACCTTTGTGATCTCTACTTCTTTGAAATTACCTGATTTTCCAAACCATCCGGCTTTTTTCCCTATGATAAGCAGGGCGATAAGCACAACGGTAATTCCAATAATTATAAAAAGCGTCTTTTTCTTCATTTTTTAGAATTTAAGATCTGAAATGGGCACTCCAAAATAAAGTTCCAAAACTTTTAGTTTGAAGATGTAATCATACTTGGTACGTACTGCTTCGCTTTGTGCATTCTCAAGGTTAAATTTCGCCTGACTAAAGTCCAGCGCGTTGGCCATTCCCACATCATATCTCTCTGAGGCATAGTCATACGCCAGCAACTGTGCATCTAGCGCAACGAGGGCGGCTTCATAAGCCTTTAAAGCTCCTTTAGCATCTGTATATGCCTGGTACACACTGGCCTCAAGGTCCAATTTTGTTTGTTCCAGCTGGTATTCGGCACGACGTACATTGATCTCACTTCTTTTAACGGCATTACGGGTAGCAAAGCCGTTGAAAACCGGAATATTCAATTGAACTCCATAGGAAATCCCGTCGTTGAGTTCCAGTTGCTCAAAGAACGGTAACGGGCTTCCAATTTCTGAAACCATATTAGGCGCCACAACGATTTGTTCTGTTTCTTCCACAATTCCTATTTGCCGGTATGGATCATTGGGATCAAGCCCTCCGGAAGTGATTCTTCCGGCACCGGTTTCCCTGGTGTTATAGTTAAAAAATGCTCCCAAAGAAGGATAATAAGCACCCCTCGAGATCTCCACCTGTTTTTGGGCCAGTTCCTGGTTCATTTCGGCAACTTTAACCTCGTAACGTTCAGTTTTGGCCGCGTCGATCACTTCGGAAACAGGAACATTAAGAAGTTCATTTCCGAAGACATCATAATCACGATCTGCCACTTCAAAACTGTCATAATCCTTAAACTGAAGGATTTGGGCCAGGGCAACCAGGGATATCTTGATCTGGTTTTCGGCCACGATCATTCGTTGCTCTTCATTAGCAGCATTTGCCTTGATCTCCAGGAGGTCACCTTGCGGTACAGAACCGGCATCCACTAATTCCTGAACCCTGTCCAGTTGCTGCAAAGTGATTTCATGCTGCGCATTGATCACCTTAAGGCTC
Organism: Salinimicrobium sp.; assembly: GCA_049687615.1. GTDB lineage: Bacteria > Bacteroidota > Bacteroidia > Flavobacteriales > Flavobacteriaceae > Salinimicrobium. The sequence continues at coordinate 32,261 of JBAVJE010000051.1, forward strand.
TCTTTGTTAAAAAGGACTTGCAGGTAAGCGTTGGCCACAAAAAGGGCAATATCATCTTTCATTTGCTCCAGCGAATACTGGTTGGCAAGTTTTGACATTTTCGCGAGCTGCAACTCTTTGTAATTTCTTAGGCCGTCGAAAAGGTTAACACTAGCAGTCACCCCTGCGGAAAAGTTTCGGGTTGTTTGAGTTTGCAGAATCCCCGTAGTCACATTTTGGGTAAGACCGGTATTCCACGAATTGGAAGCCGAAGCATTTACTCTGGGAAAGAGATTACCCACGGCATCTGATATTTGCGTATCTACCAGGTCAACATCCAGCTCAGACTGCTTGATGGAAATATTGTTTTCCATAGCATACTGAATGCACTCCTGAAGGGTCCACCCTTTATTATCCTGGGCACTTGCGAGTATTCCGAAAGAAAGGAAAAATACAGACAATAAAATTTTTCTCATAATTGTGGTTGTAAAGAATATGTCTTGATTTATAGGCTTATGTTACAGATCAATTTTATTTAGCCGAAAATTCGGCGGGTTTGAGCTGATTCCATATTTTGATTTTGTCGTCTTTTGAAATGCCACTCTTCACCTCCACAAAAATGCCATCGCTCACTCCAAGTTCAATATCCTTTCTCTTAAATTCCTGTTCTCCCGTCTCTACTTCCACATAAGGCTTTTGTTCTTTATCAAATTGGACCAGTGCCTCTTTAATAGCCAAAGCGTCTTTCGCGCGGGCAAGAATAATAGAAGCATTTGCACTTAAACCGGCCCTGATGAAGGTCGTATCGGCTTTGTCCAGGGTACCCTTAATATTGAACTGGATGGCACCGTTTTCTTCTACTCCTTTTGGAGCTATATAATCTAGAACGGCATCAAAGGTCTTATTTTCTATGGCCCCTACGGTTACCTCAAGGGGAAGATCTTCCTTGATCTTTCCAACCTCACTTTCATCAACGGTTCCTTCAAAAATCATTTCGTTCACATCGGCAAGTACCGCGATCGTAGTACCATCATTAAAATTATTACTTTCAATCACCTGGTTACCCACCTTTACCGGCACATCCAGCACCATCCCTTCAACGGTAGAACGAATGAGTGTATTAGCCGCGGTCCCTAGTCCGCTGGTAGTTCCGGTTTTAACGATCTCATAGTTTTGCTGCGCAGAACGGTAGTTTTGCTGGGCCCGTTGGTAAGCCACATCCACATTCTGGAATTCATTAGCCGAAATTACTCCCTTCTCAAAAAGGCCTTTTTGGCGATTATAAGTGGTCTTTTCATTATCAAGATTGATCCTGGCGGTAGCTACAGCATCTTTCGCGCTTTGAAGAGAAGATACATTGGGGATGACCCTGATTTTAGCAATAGGATCACCTGCTTTCACACGCTCACCCGCTTCTATGTAGATCGCGTCAATTATTCCTGAAATGTTTGGTTTGATCAAAACTTCTTCCTTGGGAACAATATTTCCAGTTGCCACTGTCTTTTTCACTATATCCTGAGTAGTAGCCTGCTCGGTTTGATAGATCACAGGATCTTCCTGGCTCTTGGCATACAAATAGTAAAGCGCACCGGCAAAACCGAGTGCAATGACTACTAAAATTAAGATGGTAACAGTTCTTTTCATTATCTTTAGTTTGACTTATGTATTAT
>JBAVJE010000052.1:0-4061 GCA_049687615.1 Salinimicrobium sp.
CTGTAGCTGTATCGCTGTTCTCACAACCATTGCCATCACTATAGGTGTAGGTGACGATATAATCATCGGCAGCTAAACCATCGGCATCAAATTCTCCCGAAGCACTGATATAATCCCCACTCCAGGTTCCTTCAGCAGGACTGGCACTTAACTGAACTTTACTACCTATACAAACAGAGGTGTCATCAGCCGTAACAAGGACACTCTCTGGCGATTCCCCGCTAACATTTCCGGTACATTGAAAATCGTTATAAGGATCGGCACAGTCAATATCTGGAGGTGATACCACGGCAATATTAATATTATAGTCAATCCCTTCACTGTAAGTAAGAACAAACTCACCTGAAGTGTCTCCACCATCACCAATATTTCCTAGACAAATATCCTGAGAAATTTGTGTTGCATTAAGGTCTGTTGCAGTAAACTGTCCGTTTACTCCATTGATAGGTACTGTTACGGTATATGAGCCATCCACAACACAAGACACCTCTGGATCACCAACATTTAAAGAACACAATTCAATAGTGGAGTCTCCACATCCAAACCTTGCTTTAAAATTATTGATTGCAGCATTGTTATCATCAAGTTGATCCCAAACGGCCAAATAGAAATTAGTAGGCTCCAGGAAATCTACACCGTCAATGGGTAAAGTATTCCAAGTACTTGAACTTTCAACTCCACAGGATACTAAACGTAAATCACCACAGTCGCCACTTAAATTATTATCCCCTACTCCTGCTGTATTAACGTTGGAGACATAAAGTGCCCAGGCTATATAGTTTGCTGCTGAATTTTCATTGATCTGGACTTCAAAACTTCCTGCTAATGGTCTGACATCAAAATTGAGCCAAATAACTGGTTGTCCTTCCTCTGGATTCTCAGGATATGCTACTTCACCAGTACTAGGATTTACGCAACCACCTTCAGATTCAACATCAATTAAAAAAGAGCTTTCGGTATAAACACTTCCATTGTAAGGAATTACATCTGACTGAGTTTCAGCAGAACTCCCACATTTAATAATTCCTTTGACAGGCTCATTTTGAGGTGGCTTATCATTAATGGTACCATCGTCATTCCAGGATGCACCACCTTCCCAACGAATTGCACCATCACAAGGTCCTGTCGCCTGTGCAAAAATTGAAGGTGCTAGAAATAAAAAAAGTATAACTACAAATATTGCAGAAATACTTTTTTTAGAATTGCTCTCCAATTTCCCATGATGGATTAGGGAATTTATCGTAAAGTCTTTCATAATAAATTTGTTTTGGTTAATAAATACTAACCAGAACAATGGCAGCTCAACTTCATGTGACCGGGGCGGTCTGCCTGCAACAGCAGTTTGTACAATTATGAAAGGGGAATAACTTTTTCCGAAAGAGGAATGGAAAAAGGAACAGGTCTACAGTCAAGGGGAAAGCCTTGAAGCAAGGGGAATAATTTATTGAGGGGTCTGGTATACGGCCGGGGGCATGATGACCGTTTAGAGCAATTCATTTACATTTCTAATTTACGTATTTTACTCATAACCAACTATTTATAAGTGATAAAAATACACATCCCAACTAGTTTTTAAGATAATATATAAATAGCACTAATCAATTTAATTTAATTAGCAATTACTTTGATTACAAGTTAAATTTGTAAATATCCTTCTACACCTATTAGAATAATTTTTATCCGATCATTACAGAGAATGAAATTTTTCTGGTTAGAATTTAAAAAAAGCTTTTGCGTACCTTCAGGCAAGGCATTGTCTCGGCCCTGATTCTCCCCGTCCTCCGCCCCCTTTTCAGGGAGGGGAACTAATGTTGATTGCCTAATTAGAAATTATTCTCAACCGTATTTGTAAAGTATTCCCCTCCCTGGAAAGGGAACAGAGAGGATCAATCTCAAAAGTTGGGTCTAAAGTGAAAAAGAAGTTTCTTTGCAGCAAAATATTCCCCCGTGAACAAAGAGACTGATCTATCCCTACTAAGCTTATTTCTTCCTGAAGGATTACTAACCTATTTTGATGTTGTTGGATTTGATAAAAAGCCCATCAAAGATCCTTTGTATGTAAACCGGCTGATCATTTATTTAGAAGAGAAAAAAGAAGTTCCTGCAGCTTACAAAAACCATCACTATAAAGCCAGCGGATTTATGGAACCCAGAGTAGTCAATGATTATCCGATTCGGGATAATCTGGTAAGTCTAAGCCTGAAGCGAAGACGCTGGGATGTTTTAGTAGACGACAAATGGATAAAAGTAAACAGGAGTTGGGGAGATTTTATCGCACAGGGTACTCGTCTTTCAAAAGAGTTCGCTGATTTTTTAAAAGAAGGCAACCGATAATACACCTCTTAGCAGTAACCAAGTCGGCGGATTCTTCGGAGTCTCAGGTAAAAAGCTCCAACGCCAGTACAAAAATCACCTAAGCAAGTACCAAGACTGGGAGCAAAAATCTCACGCCAGGGATTGGCTCCTATACCCTCAGAACATGGGGCCTTTTCTTTCTATTGACGAAACTGCTTTATCTCAGGGAGAACTCTATACGATAATCACCAATAAAGAAGCTAAGGGAAAGAAAGGAGCTTTAGTAGGCATCTTCAAAGGAACCCGTGCAGAGCCTATCATTGACAGGCTCCTTAAACTTCCATCCTCTATCCGGAATAAAGTTCAGGAGATAACCTTAGATATGGCTCATACCATGAAACATATCGCAAAGGTCTGTTTCCCTAAAGCTACCCAGGTAACAGATCGATTCCACGTCCAGAAACTTGCCATAGAAGCATTGCAAGAACTTCGGATTAAATACCGGTGGGAAGCCATTGACCAGGAGAATGAGCAGATAAAGCAAGCAAAGGGTAGAGATAAAGGCTTTCTGCCAAAACAACTTCCCAACGGAGATAGCAGAAAGCAACTCTTAGCCAGAAGCCGGTATTTACTCTACAAATCAACAGACAACTGGACCAATAGTCAAAGGCAAAGAGCTGCTATTTTATTTACCGAGTATCCTGAAATAGAGAAAGCTTACAAGCTAGTAAACAACCTCAGGAACATCTTCAATCAAACAAAAGATAAAGGTGTAGCCTTTACAAAACTAGCTCACTGGTACAAAGAAGTAGAAGAGTCTGGTTTTAAAAGCTTCAATACGGTCGCAAATAGCATCTATTTAAATTACCATTCCATCCTAAACTATTTTACAAACCGTAGCACAAATGCTTCGGCAGAGTCTTTTAATGCCAAAATAAAAGCCTTTAGAGCACAATTAAGAGGAGTAAGAAAAACCGAATTCTTCCTGTATCGGCTTGAAAAATTATTTGTTTAAAAAGTCAAAAACCCAGAAAATGTTCTTGATCCAGCTTTCTGGGAAGCTGATCCAGGGAGGTGGCAGAGAGAGCAAAAAAAATCCGGTACTTTAAGAGCACCGGATTTTGACATTTTTGGAAGGTTAACTTATCCGTTCATTGAGATAAGGAACTCCTCGTTATTTCTGGTTTGTTTGATGCGGTCGTTGATAAATTCCATAGCTTCAACAGGATTCATATCTGCCAGGTACTTGCGCAACACCCACATTCTTTGAAGGGTGCTTTCGTCAAGCAGGATGTCATCTCTCCTTGTGCTTGATGAAGTAAGGTCAATGGCAGGGAAAATACGCCTGTTGGCGATCTTTCTATCCAGTTGCAGCTCCATGTTACCTGTACCTTTGAATTCTTCAAAGATCACCTCGTCCATTTTGGAACCGGTTTCAGTAAGCGCAGTTGCGATGATAGAAAGTGATCCGCCGCCTTCGATGTTTCTCGCGGCTCCAAAGAATCTTTTTGGTTTGTGAAGCGCGTTTGCGTCTACACCACCACTCAATACTTTTCCGCTGGCAGGCTGTACCGTGTTGTACGCTCGTGCAAGACGGGTGATGGAGTCAAGCAGGATCACAACATCGTGCCCACATTCCACCATTCTTTTTGCTTTTTCAAGCACTATGTTGGCAACTCTTACGTGCTCATGTGCTTCCTTGTCAAAAGTCGAAGCGATAACTTCTCCTTTAACGTTACGTTGCATATCGGTCACCTCTTCAGGAC
>JBAVJE010000053.1:0-4249 GCA_049687615.1 Salinimicrobium sp.
GAAATCCCTGCGAGGTACAGAAGCTGGGTCACTCGTTCAAATGTAGATGTGGAGCAAAGTGACATTCGTCCCGTAGTTCGTGGCGAGCTTAAAAGATTGCAGAGAGATTTGCGAAACTCCATTGGCAGAAGCCGTGACACCATGACCCGGTATCACCTGCAGGATGCGTTGGAGCGAGTTAACCTCATCCTTGATCCTAACAGTTAACAATAAATAAGTTTAAAAGTAAAGAGCCGGGCGATTGCCCGGCTCTTTTTTTATACCATCCAAAGCCTAATGATCCAGCCTGCCACCAGCCAGGCATAGCAAATGAACGCCAGGTATTTCATAATGCGCTCTACCAGTTCACTCTTCGGTGCCATTTCTTTCATGTGCTTTACATCTTTCCTCTTGAAAAAGCCTAAATAGATAAGAATTCCGGAGAAAATAAGGAAGCCGAGGTTCAGAAAGAAGGTGTAGTCGATCTTGAAATGATCTGAAGAAAGGATCTTTACGTTTTTGGGATCAGGTAAAAGGTTCAAAAAGTCAAAGGAATAGTGCAGCAAGAGGGCCGTGCCTATAAGCGAAGTAAAAAGCAAAAACAGGATGAAAAATGACATTTTCCAGCCATAATATTTCGCGTTGATCCGCAGCACAGGGAACACCACGAGGTCGCTAAAGATAAAAGCCATGACCCCGGCGAAGCTCACTCCCTTCCCAAATAACAGGGCCGCAAGCGGAATGTTCCCCATAGAACCAATAAACGTTAGAAAAGCTGCCACAGGTCCCACAATGATGTGCTCTAAAATGGTGAAAAATCCGAGTTGTCCGGCATCCGGGCCGCTGTTGATAAAAAGGGTCTGGAAGAAAGAATCGGGAACAAAAGCTGCCACTATCCCGGCAATAGTAAACCCAATAGTAACATCTTTCCATACCATTTTCCACTCCATCGCATATTGTTTTGCGACTTTAGCCCAGGCAGTTTCAGACTTCATTTTCTCTTTCCAGTTTTTATCGGCATCCCCGTCGTCCTCTTTGTCTCCCTTCAGCCGCTCCCGTGCCTGCTGAATCAACTTCCTAGGATTAAAGATTTTCACCAACACCCAACTTATCAAGATAAGCAGCACACCTCCAATATATTCCCCAACCACAAATTGCCAGCCCAGAAAGATCGCGATGATAATTCCCAGTTCGATCACCAGGTTAGTTGATGCCAGCAGGAAAGCGATAGACGGAATAAAACCCGCGCCTTTTTTGAAGAGACTTTTAGTAGATGCCAGGGCCGAAAAACTACAGGAACTGCTAATAAAGCCAAAAAAGGTGCCCAATAGCACCCCTTTTGAATCTTTATCTCCCATAGTTCTTTCCATTTTTTTCTCGGTCACAAACACCTGAATTCCGCTACTAATGATGTAGCCCAGAATGAACGCCCATAGCGCCATCCAAAAAAATCCGGTGCTTGTATATGCCGCTTCTCCCCAGCTCTTCAAAAATTCCTGCATAAATACCTATTAAATTAAATACCTTTCAAAAAGGTCATTTTTCACTAATCTATTTTGGCTCTTCTTAACCTCAGCGCATTTGTGATTACCGAAACTGAGCTAAAGCTCATAGCCAGCGCCGCGATCATGGGCGACAGCAATAATCCGAAGAAAGGATACAGCAATCCCGCTGCAATTGGAACACCCAAAGAATTGTAAACCAGTGCAAAAAAGAGGTTTTGCTTGATATTATTCATTACTTTTTTGCTAAGATTCCTTGCCTTTACCACCCCGTGAAGATCTCCTTTTACGAGGGTGATTTCGGCGCTCTCAATAGCCACATCGGTTCCTGTACCCATGGCAATTCCAATATCGGCTTTGGCAAGTGCGGGCGCATCATTAATACCATCTCCGGCCATAGCAACTTTTTTACCTTGTCGCTGCAGTTTTTCCACTTCCTCCATTTTGTTCTGCGGAAGCATCCCGGCTTTAAAACCTGACAGATGTAACTCAGATGCCACTGCTGCTGCGGTAGTTTGGTTATCTCCGGTAAGCATGATCACCTCAACCCCGTCGTCGATAAGCTCTTTTATAGCCTGCCGACTTGTTTTCTTGATAGGATCGGTAATAGTCACATAACCTGCGATTTCATTATCAACAGTGACATACGAAACGGTTTTTCCCTGCTTCTGCTCCTGCTTCACTTTCTCCTGAAGCTCTTTAGAAATCTCTATATTGAGCTGCTGCATGAGCTTTTCATTTCCTATGGCCACTTCTTTTCCTGAAGCCTTACCCGTAACACCTTTTCCGGTAATCGAATTAAAATCTGAGGCTTCAAAAAGGGCAATTTTTCGCTCTTTTGCAAAATTGACCGTTGCTGAAGCTAAAGGGTGTTCACTTTGCGCGTTCACCGAAGCGACCAGGCCTGTTAGTTCCTCTTCTGAAAAACCTCCACTCGCCACTACTTTTTCTACCGAAGGTTTACCTTCTGTGATTGTCCCGGTCTTGTCAATGATCAACGTATCGATCTTATTCATCTGCTCCAGAGACTGTGCGTTCTTGATCAAGACTCCGTTTTGTGCGCCTTTTCCCACACCTACCATTACTGACATTGGTGTCGCAAGCCCAAGGGCACAGGGACAGGCAATGATCAAGACGGCAATGGCATTAATTAAAGCGTACACATATTGAGGTTCGGGACCAAAAATTGACCATATAATGAAAGTAATTATGGAAATTCCCACTACAACAGGAACAAAATAACCCGAGATTTTATCTGCCAGCTTTTGAATCGGTGCTTGCGAACGACTGGCATCATTCACCATCTTGATGATCTGTGCCAACAAGGTTTCATTTCCTACTTTTTCAGCCTTCATCGTGAAACTGCGGTTTCCGTTTATGGTTCCCGAAGTCACTTTATCCCCTTCCACTTTTTCTACCGGAATAGGCTCCCCGGTGATCATGGATTCATCAATATTGGTTTCGCCTTTTTGAATACTTCCGTCTACCGGAATCTTCTCTCCCGGTTTCACACGCAGGATATCACCCACCTGAATCTCATCTGTCTTGATCGTCTTTTCTTCTCCGTCAACGACAACTGTCGCTTTATTGGGTGCCAATTTCAGCAATTCTTTTATTGCAGAATTCGTGCGGCTGTGCGCTCTCGCCTCCAGCACCTGTCCCATTAAAACGAGGGTTAGAATTACAGTGGCAGCTTCGAAGTAAACATGCACTGTACCGGCCGGAGTCTTGAACTGGGCCGGAAAGAAGTCCGGGAATACCATTCCGAAAAAACTAAAAGTCCAGGCCACCCCTGCACCAATCCCTATAAGAGTGAACATGTTCAGGTTCCAGGAAATGATGGATCGCCATGCTCTTTCAAAGAACATCCAGGTGGCGTAAAACACGACTGGCAACGAGAGGGCAAATTGCACCCAGTTCCATGCCTCGAGATCCATAAGCTCGAAAAGCGGATTTTTAGAGATCATTTCAGACATGGCAATCAGGAAGATAGGCAGCGTAAAAGCCACCGCGATCTTGAACTTTTTCACCAGCTTGTTATAGGTCTTTTGTTCTCCGGTAAGGTCAGGTTCTATTCGTACCAGATCCATTCCGCAGATAGGGCAGCTCCCCGGCTCATCCTCTACTACTTCCGGATGCATGGGGCAGGTATATTGATCTCCTTGCACAGACAAACTCACTTCTTCCACCAGGTCCATTCCGCAGACGGGACAATCTCCTGGCTTGTCATAAGTCTTGTCACCCTCGCAGTGCATTGGGCAATAATAAGTTCCGGTGCCTTTGCCCGCAGGCTTTTTTGGTTTAGGTGGTGCCGTAGTATCCTGCCCGGGAAGAAAGATATTATAAGATCCTGCTTCCTCGAGTAAGGCTTCCTGAAAAGCCGTAACCGGAACAGGGTTTTTCATAACCACAAAGGCTTCGGCTTTTTCCAGGTCTACTTTCGCTTTTTCAACTCCCCCGACCTTCTGCAGCACATCCTGTACATGTTCCTGGCAACCGCTGCAGGTCATCCCCACGATCTCAAATTTTTGTTCAAGTTTTCCGTTTTTTGGAGCGTCTAAAATGTGATAATTACCGACATCTTTCTGCAGTGCGTCTTCAAAAACCCCAACCGGAATATGCTTTTCCATCACAATGATGGCTTCGGCTTTCTCTAGATCGACCGTTGCAGTTTCTACGCCGTCAACTTTATTAAGGGTTTCTTCCACGTGAGAGCGGCAGCCGTTGCAGGTCATGCCAATTATGCGGTAAGTGTGCTTCATTCCTGT
>JBAVJE010000054.1:0-11141 GCA_049687615.1 Salinimicrobium sp.
ATCAAATTTACGCTTGAAACGCTTCAGCGCTCTATCAATATTCTCTCCGTCTTTAACTGGTATAATTAACATAGTGTCACCTCCTTTCTTTAAAAATAATTTTCGAGCTGCAAAGATAGACTATAATCACAAACTCACAATATAATTTTGAAAAAGTTCGAAAAATATAATTCTCAAATTCCCAGCACCATAAATTTCAAGCACCAAGCTCAAAGCACCAAATTCCAAACCGGGAACTTTAAACTTTGAACGTTGAATCTGGAACCTTGAACTACTTCGCTGCCGGCTTGTACTCCTTCTTATCGATCACCATTTTCGCGATAATCTCCCTTAGAATTTCAGAAGTACCACCTCCAATGGGACCCAATCTACTGTCTCTGGATAATCTCGCCAACGGGTAATCTTCCATATAACCATAGCCTCCCAAAAATTGAAGGCAATCGTAAATGACGCTATCAGCGATTTTGGTAGACATAAGCTTAGACATACTGGCTTCTTTGACCACGTAAACTCCTCTTTTCATTCTTTCGGCGATAGAATAGTTGAACTCTTTAGCCATTTCTACCTCACTCGCCATATCGGCAATACGATGGCGCAAAGCCTGGAACTTATCAATAGTTTTTCCAAAAGCCTCGCGTTCACTCATATACTGCAGCGTATAGTCAATAGCAAATTCTGCGCGCGCATGAGCATTAATGCCCATGATGAGCCTTTCAAAAGCGAAATGTTGCATAATATAAGGAAAGCCTTTTCCCTCTTCTCCCATCAAATGATCTACCGGCACCTCCACATTGTCAAACGCGATCTCCGCAGTATCTGATGCTCTCCAGCCCAGTTTATCAAGCTTGGTAGCCGAAACTCCCGGAGTGTCCCGATCTACGATAAAAATGCTCATCCCCTTATTATGAAGTTCCGGATTTGTTTTGGCCGAGACAATAAGGTAATCTGAATAAACGCCGTTAGTAATAAAGGTCTTGGAGCCGTTGATTACATACTTATCGCCTTTCTTTACGGCAGTAGTACGCATTCCGGCCACGTCAGATCCTCCCGAAGGTTCGGTGATGCAAAGACATCCTATCTTTTCTCCATTTATACTGGCAGTAAGGTATTTTTCTTTTATGGTCTCACTTCCTTCTTCATCCACATGCGTCATCGCCAGGTAAGCGTGTGCCCACATGGCCGCGGCAAATCCGCCGGAATTGATCTTTTGTAACTCTTCTAAAAAGATAACGGTATAAAAAATATCGAGATCTAAGCCTCCGAATTTTTCAGGATAATTAAGGCCAAAGTATCCCATCTCGCCAAACTTCTCCCAAATGAAGCGTTCGATTGTGCCTGTTTTTTCCCATTTTTCAATATGCGGCACCACCTCTTTCTGCAAGAATTCCTTAAAACTCTTTCTGAATAATTCGTGCTCTTCTGTGAAATATCTGCTATTCATAAATGTATTTTATGTCTTTACTTTCAAAAAATTTGGGGATAAGAAATTTCTGAAATTCCTCAGTTAAGCTTCAAATATAGCTTAATTCTGTTTATTTTTTCTTTCGGAAAATTTTTTATCCCATCAAGAGATTCAAAACTTTCAATTTTCCCTTCCCTTCTCCTAAAGTCTATAATTGCCCGTGCCAATTCATAATCAAAATATGGCATTTCTGAGAGCTCAAGTGCTGTAATGGTATTGAGATTTGCTTTTTCTGAAGGCTGTTCTTTGACCTCAAATCTTTTCAGAAGCCTTTCCACCACTTCAGGTTGTAGTCCATAAACATCCTGCAGCTGAATAATTCCGCGAAAGCCACCAATGCTTTCTCTGTATTTTACGATTCTGGTCGAGAGCTTTTCTCCTATCCCGTTCACCAGCCGCAATTCCTCTGCGCTGGCAGCATTTAAATCCTGCTTTTCTAAGGGTGCCGAAAAATGCCCTTTTTGGGAGGTATTGTTCTGAAGGTTTCTCTTCTGAAATTCCGGAAACTTGAAGTAGGGCTCGATCTTCTTCAATAGGGTATCTGAAACCCCTGTTATTTCCCTGAAATCTTCGGAAGAATTGATCCAAAGACCTTTACTCCTGTATTCATGTAGCCTATCAATCTGCTCTTCAGACATCCCGAGTAAATATCCTTTATAATCTGATATAAAATTGGGATTGAATGGCTGCATCTTCACCGAATTCTTTTCCGCAGCCACCTGTTTTAAAGAATCTATGGAATGCTGCAATTCTTTCTCCAGTCGCTGCTCTTCAGGAGTTTGTTCTTTTTCCGAAGAAAAAGGATAAAAAACATAGAGGAGTTGCAGAGAAATAATGACCAGCACCAAAATTAAAATCCCATTTCGCTCACTTCTATTGAAAGCAAAATGGGACTTTAGGTTTTTCATGCTATTGAAAATTAGGAGACTTTCCTCACTTTTTCTTTCTCAGGTTTGTGAAACAGCTCTCCAGCCTTCAATTGGCGCAGGTATTCATTAAGGTCTTTCTTAACTTCACCAGACATGATGTATAAACCAATGATGTTAGGGAAAGACATGGCCAAAATCATCATATCTGAAAAATCCAGCACAGCTCCAAGGCTTATAGATGCTCCTACTACAACGAAGATTAGGAAAAAAGATTTGTAAACAAGTTCTGTCTTTTTACTTTTTCCGAAAAGGTAAGTCCACGCGCGCATTCCGTAGTAAGACCAGGAGATCATAGTGGAAAATGCGAAAAGAAATACCGCGGTTGCCAAAACATAAGGGAACCACGAGATTACACTTCCAAAGGCGCCTGAAGTAAGCTCAACCCCTCCAACTCCTTCAACTTCATGCATCCCGGTAAAGATTAGCACTAGGGCGGTAAGAGTACAAACTACTACTGTATCAATGAAAGGCTCGAGCAGGGAAACAAAACCTTCAGAAGGCGGATGATTCGTTTTCGCTGCGGAGTGAGCGATCGCTGCAGACCCAACCCCGGCTTCGTTAGAGAAAGCCGCACGTTGGAAACCAACGATCAACACTCCAATGACACCACCTTTCAAGGCGCTTGGGCTAAAAGCTCCATCCCAGATCGCTGAAAAGGCAGGTCCAATATTTGCTATATTTACTCCAATTACGGTAAGCGCTCCTAAAACATAGACGGCTGCCATAATAGGAACGATTTTTTCGGTCACTTTGGCAATACTGCTAATTCCGCCAATGATTACAATACCTACGAAAACAGCCACCGCCAGCCCAAAATAGAATCCGTTTCCAGCCAGAGCCGGAAACTGGCCTGAGAGAATGGCAAAAGACTGGTTAGCCTGGAACATATTTCCACCTCCAAAAGAAGCTCCAATGGCAAGTATCGCAAATAAAACCGCCAGGAATTTACCAAGGCCGTTCATATTTCTTCTCTCAAGACCGTAACGCAGGTAGTTCATCGGGCCTCCAAAAACGCGGCCTTCACTGTTGATAAATCTATATTTTACACCAAGGGTACATTCCACAAATTTTGAGGACATCCCAAGGAGTCCGGCCACAACCATCCACATGGTAGCTCCTGCTCCCCCAAGAGAAATAGCTACCGCAACTCCCGCGATGTTTCCAAGACCAACTGTCCCTGAAACTGCGGTGGCCAAAGCCTGGAAATGTGTTACCTGTCCGGGGGCATTAGGATCATCGTATTTTCCCTTTGCAAGTTGCAGGGAATGACGAAAACCTCGAATATTAATAAAGCCCATTCTAAGGGTAAAAAACAAAGCTCCCAAAACCAGCCAGACTACGATAAACGGAATATCTTTTGTTTGAGGATCACCGTTTGGATGAGTCAACGGTATAGGTTGATCGTACTTAATAGCAGCAAGATACTGTGCCCCCTGCTCAATGACGTGCTCTTTATTTTCGGAGTTATAGATCACGCCGCCTGCAGGCACCAGATACTCCAGTTCTCCTGTGGCATTAGCATTGGCAGCCATTTCCTCTCCGTTCTTAGTAACAATGGCAATAGGTTCGCCTTCCTCTACATGAGTTCCTTCCGGTTTTAGCCATTGCTTCAGAATAAATTTCGCATCCTCGGTAGCTTCCCATGTAGGTGCGGGAACTCTTCGTAGATCTGCATAAACCACCGGATCATAGATCCCTATAGCAGAAAAAGGATCCCAAAAAAGTACGCTTCCCATGCTCTCAACAATTGGAGCGAAAGTGCTGTTAAAATGTTCGGCGATGGCTTGAGCCGGAATAGTGTATTCTTTTGTCACTTCATTTCCTGCGGCATCGGTAATGGTCACATGATATGGAATTCCTTCAACAAGACCTTCAGAACGTGAAGATTCCAATGAAGTTCCCCGGTCTGACCACTTATATTGATAAGGAGGAGTGCCTCCTTCTACATGCAGTTCAATAAAACCGTTGTTGATAACCTTTGAAGGGTTTTCCACATCAGCCGTCACCCGCAGCTCTTGAGCATGTAAAGCGAAAAATGAGATGAAAAAAAGGAATGAAAGCAAGTACTTTCTCATAAGATGGATTGATAATTAGTTTTTGGAATGTTTTCGGCGAAGCAAGATGCTAAAAAAATTAACGTTTTCAAATTATCCCAAGTTAAATTGCAAACAAAACCTTAAACGAATCCCTTAAAAACAGTGATTTTATCGATTTTTGCTTTCGCTATAGATCAAAGACCGAAGTTCTTTTTGAGTAGATCATATCCTTGAACTTCAGTAAAAAGGCAAGAGTGAGATAGAAGGCAAAACCAATTCCAAATGTAGCGAACGAGAGATAGATAAAGAACAAGCGTACGTTTTTCGCACGCATCCCGAGTTTATCGGCAAATCTGGAAGACACGTAAAACCCGTGACGCTCAAAATAATTTCTGATTTGATTTACCTTTTCCTGCATGTCACAAATTTACAGAATTTACTTGTGTTTCCTGCAAAACTTTTACTCCCAGTGCACAATGCAGGCACCGGTTCTTTTCGCAGTACTCTTTTTTGAGCTGCAGTAAAGCCTGCGACTGCATTGCATTCTCCGCAGTACCCGGCCTAATACTGTTGTATTTTTTAATAATCTTGTTGTCTTCTTTTTGAAGATTAGTCACTAAAGTAAGTAGTTGCTCCTCCCTCTCTTCTCCCATGGCTTTCATGTAACAGAATTTAAGAGGAATAAGCGTATTTATAATAAGTAGTTCTACAAAGGCAGGGCTAAGAAGCTTTTTCCTCTTCCTATGTGGTTTTTGAAAAGTATAATGTGTTTCCCAAAATTCAAAAACTCCTGCCGAAAACAGCTTTTTCAAAACTTCAATATTTTGTGCTGAAATCACCTTCGAAAAAAGGGAAGACTGCTCGTGATAAACAGCAGCGAATTGTGACAATCTTATTTCCGGAAAATTATCGGGACGTAACCTGAAGTATTTAACCGGTGTAATTCCTTCCCGGCTTAACCCGAACTTTTTAGTCAGATAATCAAACTCCTGTTTCAGTTCAATATAGTAAGGTTCCTGAACTTGCTTTTCCAGAAGCCCGGCCTGCCCCAGCAGCAAGGCTTCCAGTTGTTTTTGATGCTTTCGAAGTTTACCTGCTACCTGGAAAGGAATGGAGTTAGCAATGCTGAAAAAAGCATCGCCATTCACATTAAGGCCGAAATTTCTCGCCAGCAGCACAAAAAGCACCTTTTCCCAATCGTTGGAAGATCCCTCCAACAGCCTAAAAACAAAACCCGCTTTCTGTTCCAGCCTTTCGAGATAAAGCCTTTCAAGCCAATTGTCCAACGCAAAATCATCAAAGTTTGGAAAATCTTTTTCGCAGTTGATCCACCTGGCCTTGTCTTTACTCAGCAGTTCCCTATAGCTTCTCAGGGCCTGTTCAGGAACAAATCTTTGGAGTTCAAGAACAGGAACCTCAGCATTATCTCCCCTAAAAATATCGGCATCATGGTTCCAAACCACGTGCAGAATAACATTGTCATAGGCAGGATCTGTCTCATGTCCATGCAGGTACCAATCTGAGGCGTTGATATGTATTTCTACGTTTCCTGCCCACTCCTGCTCCCCAATCAACAAACGGGAATTAAAAAAGTCGGGGCCGGACAAGTGGTTATGTCTGCCCGGGGAAATCACTTTTACCGCTAAACCTTCCGAAGTTAAGAGCTTCAGATTTTTCCATTTTTGGAACTCCCATAAATAGTGTAAATAATCCTCCTGCATCGAATAAAAATAGAAAATAAAATCAGCCAATGGATAGTTATAACAATTTAAAAATCAGAAGTTTTAGTTAAATTTTCGAAGTTAACTTTTCGGCCAGTTCATCAAGAAATTCACTCACCCAAAGACTGTACATTTTACCGCTGGGATGAAGCCCGTCATTGGCGACAAGGTCGGGGTCATTTTCTGCCCTTTTTGAAATCGGAGTGATATTGTAGAATGCCACTTCATGAACTTCGGTAATTCTTTTAAAAACGGTATTGAACTCCTCGATCTCTTTTGCAATCTCTTCAAATTTTGAGGCCCCAAAAGGTGTTGCCCCATAATCGGGAATACTCACAGCAAAAACTCCGCTGGCACCTGTTTTTGAACGGGAGATCGCGCGCGTAAAAATCTCCTCCAGCTCATGCTCATATTCTTCTCTAGCGCTTCCCTGGTACTGGTTGTTCACCCCAATGAGGATGGAAACCAGGTCATACTGCTCATTTTTATGAAGTTGTGTGTCCATTCCGTCAAGAAGGTCTGCAGTTGTCCAGCCGGTTTTTGCAATGATCTTCGGTTTTTCAATAAGCACTCCCTTTTTCCTGAGGCTATCAACCAGCTGCATGGGCCAGCGTGCTTCTTCGGTCACACTCT
The DNA here is from genome assembly GCA_049687615.1 of Salinimicrobium sp. Lineage (GTDB taxonomy): Bacteria > Bacteroidota > Bacteroidia > Flavobacteriales > Flavobacteriaceae > Salinimicrobium. The sequence goes on from JBAVJE010000054.1 coordinate 6,782, forward strand.
CCCCAATGGTATAAGAATCGCCCAGGGCCAGATAGGTTAGTGGGGCTTCAACAGGTATTTCATTATCTTCAGGAAGCGATTTTTCAGAAGAATCGTTACAGGAGATAAAGACAAAGAAGATGAAGACGATGATGCTCAGGTTTTTCATGATAGGGTTTTAAGCTTCTGAAAGTAAGAAGTTATGCCGAAATAAAAAAGCCTCCCGGGTTTCCGAAAGGCTTCAAAAATGTCATTTTTGAGAGGTATTATTCTATATACCCCATTTCTCTCATCCAGTCGTCGTTGAACATTTTCCCCACGTAGCGGCTGCCGTGGTCATGGAAAAGCACCACCACCACATCATCTTTTTTGAAGTGCTCTTTTAATTGAAGCAGTCCCTTCATCGCCGCACCCGCGCTGTTTCCAAGGAACATACCTTCTTCTTTTGCCAGCTTTTGGGTGTAAATAGCAGCATCTTTATCGGTTACCTTGGTGAAGCCGTCAATAATGCTGAAATCAACATTCTTCGGAAGTATATCTTCTCCAATCCCTTCGGTCACGTAAGGATAGATCTCTTTCTCATCAAATTCACCGGTCTCGTGGAATTTTTTAAACACCGAACCATAAGTATCAATTCCCCAAACCTTGATGTCGGGGTTTTGCTCCTTCAGGTATTTTCCAACGCCCGAAATGGTGCCGCCGGTACCTACACCAACTACGAAATGCGTCACTTTACCATCGGTCTGCTTCCAGATTTCAGGGCCTGTACTCTCGTAATGCGCCTTAGTGTTGGAAAGGTTGTCGTATTGATTTACGTACCAGGAATTCGGAGTTTCTTCAGCAAGCCTTTTGGATGTAGAATAGTAAGAACGGGGATCTTCAGGCGCAACCGCGGTAGGACAAACCACCACCTCACTGCCTACAGCGCGTAAAATGTCAACTTTTTCTTTTGATTGCTTGTCGGCCATTACGCAGATCATGCGGTAACCTTTTACAATAGCGGCAAGCGCCAGTCCCATTCCGGTATTTCCCGAAGTTCCTTCAATGATGGTCCCTCCCGGCTTCAACAGGCCGGCAGCTTCGGCATCTTCGATCATTTTCACCGCCATACGGTCCTTGACCGAGTTTCCGGGGTTAAAGGTCTCGTATTTGGCAAGTACCAGAGCATCGATTTCTTCAGCAAGTTTATTGATCTTCACCAAAGGAGTATTCCCAATGGTACCAAGTATATTTTCAGCGTATTCCATGTCAAAATTTTACGGCTGCAAAGGTAGCAAAAAATGCAGCTTAAAAAAGGCGTTCAAAAGCGGTGCCGAAAATGGCATTTTTGACACCTAATCAAACTTCATTGCCTTGACGGGAGAGATGCGGGTAATAATATAAGACGGGAGCAAAAGCATGAGCATACATAACAATAATGTGCCAACATTTACCGCCAAGATGTACTCCCAACCAATATAGACCGGAGCCTCGGTCACATAATATGTTTCGGGGTTTAGCGGAATAAGCTTAAAGAACTTCTGGGCATACAAAAAACCCAGTCCAATGAGATTCCCCCAGAAAAGTCCAAGCAGAATTAGATACCCGGCATTGTATAAAAAGATCTTGCGCACACTCCAGTCATTGCTTCCCAAAGCTTTAAGAATGCCAATCATTCGCGTTCGTTCCAGAATGAGCACCAGCAAAGCGGTGATCATATTAATGCCCGCAACCAAAATCATGATACCAATGATGAGCGCAATGTTGAAGTCGAAAAGGGACAGCCATTCAAAAATGGAATAATACTTCTGCTTTATGGTGCGGGTATCCAGGAAAGAACCTGTATTTTCATAGATTTCCCGGCCTTTTTCTTCCAGGTCACCAAAATCTGTCAGGAATATTTCAAAATTACCCACTTCATCTTTTCCCCACTTATTGAGCCTTTGAATGTGCCTTATATCGGCCAGCATGTACAGCTCATCAAATTCCTGAAATCCCGAATTGTAAATTCCGCTCACCTTGAAAACCCTCAACAAGGGTGATTTTCGGCTTTCTTCTCTCAAAAAATAAGTAATCACCTTATCTCCTACTTTATATCCTAACCGGTTAGCCAGGTATTGTGAAATAAGCACCTGCTCGTTTAGGGAATCGGAAAAATCAGGCAGCTCACCGGCCACCAGAAAATCCTTAAAATAATCCCACTTATAATCACTGCCCACACCTTTCACAACCACTCCTTCAAAATCTGTAGCGGTGCGAATTACGCCAGCCTTATAGGCCGTGGCCTGCACATGCTCCACCCCTTCTACCGACTTAAATTCAGGATAAAAATCCTGATCGGTCGAAATAGGTTTTAAGGAGACCTGTGAATTGTTGTTATCGTAGTTTGAAATGCTAATGTGGCCCGTAAAAGCCGACATCTTTTCCCTAATCTTTTTTTGCAGCCCAAGTCCGGTTGCAAAAGCTACTAACATCATGATCACCCCAATGGCTATAGCCACAATGGCTATTTTTATTATTGGGGCCGAAATGCTACTTTTGTGCTGCTTCGCACTAATAAGGCGTTTGGCTATAAAAAATTCCAGATTCAAGAGTAGCTTATGACTTTAAAATTTCTCAAAAGTACATTTTTATTCCTATTTATTATGGCTGCCGGCTGCGGAAACATTTCCTCACAAAAAAAAGTCGTTGACACGCCCATTTCAGGAGAATCTCAACATAAGGACATTATTACCGGTGCCGAACGTACCGCGGTTTATCTGCCTTTACTGAAAAACAAAAGAATTGGCGTTGTAGGCAATCAAACCAGTATCATATCTACGGAAAAAGGGCCGGTTCACCTGGTAGATTCTTTGCTGAAGCTTGACGTGAACGTGCAAAAGGTGTTTGCTCCCGAACACGGCTTTCGCGGTACTGCCGATGCAGGCGAAGTGGTGAAAGACGGCTTAGATTTAAAAACCGGTTTGCCGGTAATCTCGCTCTACGGAAGCAATGAAAAACCTACAGCCGAACAGTTGAAAGATCTGGATATTCTTGTCTTTGACATTCAGGATGTGGGCGCCAGATTCTACACTTATATTTCCACTTTACATTACTTAATGGAAGCTGCGGCAGAGAATAATATTCCGCTGTTAGTTTTCGACCGGCCAAATCCTAACGGCCATTACATCGACGGTCCTATTTTAGAACCCGAACATCAGTCTTTTGTGGGAATGCATCCCGTCCCCGTAGTCCACGGAATGACCATTGGCGAATACGCGCAAATGATCAATGGCGAAAAATGGCTGAAAAACGGGGTACAGGCCAATCTGCAGGTGATCAAAATGGTAAATTACAACCATGACCTTAATTATGAGTTGCCGGTAAAACCCTCGCCAAACCTGCCAAATGCAAAGGCTATTAATCTTTACCCGAGTCTTTGTTTCTTCGAAGGCAGTAATGTCAACGCAGGCCGAGGCACCAATAAACAGTTCCAGGTCTTTGGTTCGCCATTTCTTCCTAAGGATAAATACGACTACAGCTACGTACCCGAATCTAATGAAGGAGCAAAACACCCGAAACATCTTGGAAAAACCTGCTACGGAAAAGACCTCTCCAAAAGGCCATTTTTGAGCAGCATAAATTTAGAATGGCTAATAAGCGCCTACAAGAACACCTCTCAAAAAGGTGAATTTTTCAACTCATTTTTCACGAGGCTCGCCGGAACTAAAAAACTTCAGCAACAAATAGAATCTGGCATGAGTGCAGAGGAGATTCGTGCTACTTGGGAGGCGGGGTTGGAAGAGTATTCTCTTGTTAGGAAGAAGTATCTTCTATACCATTAAATGTTCCAGGTTGCAAGTTCCAGGTTGCAAGTTCCAGGTTGCAAGTTCCAGGTTGCAAGTTCCAGGTTGCAAGTTCCACGTTGCAGGTTGCAGGTTAGGTCTTCCAGTTTTTCTCCACGTATTTGATAAAGCTGTAAATCCTGGCACTAAGGCTATTGTATTACTCCTTTAGATATAGGTGGTCTTTCACCAGTTCAGGATAGAGAACAGAAATCTTTTCGAAGTGGTTTTTAGTCTCATCGCAACTCGAGTGGGCGTAGGCCAGAAACTTGATAAAATCAGCTTTGTATCTTTTTCTGCCGAAACCTTCAACAATATTAGAATTGATTCCGTCACAGGACCTTCTTATCTGGCTGCCGAGCTCATAAAGCTCATGTTTTGGTAAGGTATGGCTGAGGCGATGTGTAGTGTAAAAAAGATCCATGGACTTCTGATAGATCTCCAGTTGATGATAAGAATCGGCCATAATTTGGAAGATTAGTATCTCAATTTACCGCATTTCCGTTATCAAAGCAATCTTATTTTAAAAAACGTGCAACCTGCAACTTGCAACAAAACGGCTGCTACTGCAGCCGTTT
>JBAVJE010000055.1:0-21996 GCA_049687615.1 Salinimicrobium sp.
TCCAGGTCAATTTTGTTCGCTTTTAAAATACTTTCTTTTTCTTTTTCTACAAGATTTGCCATTGAAAGTAACACGGCATTGCGTTCTTCAATGGTTAAAACAGTATTCATTCTTTAGTTTTTAATTATTATTAATTGAACTGCACTATAGGGTTCAAACACTTTGCCAGACTCCCGAAAAAAAAGAAAACCTCCGGATATGCTCCGGAGGTCTCTCAAAAATGTCTTTTTTGACTAGGCTTTTTCTTTCCTCTTATTATAGATCTTTACCCTGGCCCGGTTTACCAGATATAGCATAGCCGGCACTACCACAAGGGTAAGGAAGGTCGCGAAGATGAGTCCGAAGATCACCGTCCATGCCAGTGGTCCCCAAAAAATTACATTGTCACCTCCAATATAAATGTTCGGAGCATAATCTGTGAAGAGTGTAAAAAAGTCAATATTGAACCCAATAGCAAGAGGAATCAAGCCTAATACTGTCGTAATGGCAGTCAACAACACGGGCCGCAGCCTGGATTTACCACCTTCCACGATCATTTCGAAATATTGCTGTTTTGTCAGGGCTTCATGTTCATCCAGGCCAAGATCCCTCTTTTTTCGATCAATAAGAATCTGGGTGTAATCTACAAGTACAATGGCATTGTTAACTACAATTCCCGCCAGGGCGATGATCCCCATCATGGTCATGATGATAATGAAGTCCATGTTGAACATTACCATTCCAAGAAATACTCCTGCCAGGCTTAAAAATACCGCCATCAAAATAATTAGAGGTTTAGGAATAGAGTTGAACTGAGCCACCAGAATAAGTAGAATTGCGCCAAGACCAATTAAAAGAGCTTTTAGCAAAAATGCCATATTTTCGGCCTGTTTTTCCTGTTCTCCAGTAAACTCAAGCTTCATGCTCTCTGGAAGCTTATAGCTCTGCAATTCATTTTGAAGTTGTTCTACTATAGCGTTCCCATTATAACCTTCAAGTACGTTTGAATACACGGTGATAACCCTTTTCAGGTCTTTTCTTTTTATCGAGCTGAAGGCCGAAGTAAGTTCCTTTTGAGTCACTGAGGAGATAGGCACCTGTACAATGGCTCCTGTGTTCTGGTTCTTAAAAGTAATAGGCTGATTGAAAAGTACATTTTCATCATACCTAAATTCTTGATTAAACCTGATGTTAATATCATAATCCTCATCTCCCTCTTTATAGGTGGAGATTTCTTCTCCATAAATCGCACGCCTGAGAGTTTGCCCCACGGCTGCCGAAGAAACTCCAAGCTGCCCTGCTTTCACCCGGTCTACTCTTACATTCAGCTCGGGTTTGGATTTGTTTACATCTATCTGCAGGTCTTCAATGCCGGGAATTCCCAGTTCATTGATGTATTCTCGAAGCTCTTCAGCCTGAGTAAGCATTTCACCATAGTCTTCCCCCTTCAGTTCAATATTAATAGGGTAGCCTGTTGGCGGCCCCGCCGCGTTTTTCTCTACAATAATTGAGGCGCCGGAAAAACCCTGTACGGCATCACGTACTTCAGAAAGTACATGGCTACTCCTCACCCCGCGGCGCTTTTTGAATTCGCGCATGGAGAGTGTGATTTTTGCCTTATGCGGCATTTCGTTTTGCTGTCCGCCATCGGTTTGAGGATTTCCCGCACCCTGACCTACTTGTGAGATAGCAGATTCGACCATGTAGTTATAGCCATCTTCGTCTTTGTATTTTTCAATAACCTCATAGATGCGCTCCTCTACCTTTTTTGTCAGCTCATTGGTTTTCCTGATGTCAGTTCCTTCGGGATATTCAATGTAGGTAATGATCTGGTTAGGTTCATTTTCAGGAAAGAACAATACCTTCGGTTTTACCAAACCTACAAGAACAAAAGAAAGGATGAGTAGCAGGACAGTTCCGAAGAAGACAAAGTAAGAATTCTTTCCGCGAAGGGAGAATTTTAGGGTTCTTTCGTAATTGTTCTCCAGCACTTTTAAGGCTTTATACTGGAAATAATCTACCAGCCTCACGAGAGCGTACTTATATACCCACATCATTATAGCTAAAAGAAGCAGCAGGTTTGCAATTCCGCGCACGGCTCCCATGTCCATAACATACCCAAGAATGAGCAACAATACGCCCGTTCCGGCAAATATGGCGCTCAACCTTACCAGTCTCTTTTTCGAAAGGCTCTTTTCTTCGGTCTTCATGAATTGGGAGGTGAGCATCGAATTGATGATCAAGGCCACAAATAATGAGGATCCTAACACGATAGAAAGGGTAATGGGGAAGTACATCATGAATTTCCCAATAGTTCCCGGCCAAAGACCGAGCGGGAAAAAGGCTGCCAAGGTGGTGGCGGTAGAGGCTATAATAGGCCAGGCGATCTCGGCAACTCCTTGTTTTGCCGCCTGTTTTCGGGGTACTCCCTGGCTCATGAGACTGTAGACATTTTCTACCACTACTATCCCGTTGTCTACCAGCATTCCCAGTCCCATTACAAGCGCGAAAAGCACCATGGTATTCAGGGTGAAGCCAATGCTGGAAAGGATGATGAAAGAAAGGAACATCGAAAGCGGGATGGCAAAGCCTACGAAAAGGGCATTTCTAAAGCCCAAAAAGAACATGAGCACCAGCACCACCAGGATAACTCCAAAGATGATATTGTTTACCAGGTCGTCAACCATATTTTGTGTGGTTGTTGACTGGTCATTGGAGTAGGTGATGTGCAGGTCGTTGGGCAGGGAAGTTTCCTTTTCACTCTCCACGATCTTCTTAATATCGTCGATCGCTTCGATCATGTTTTTGCCGCTTCGTTTCTTAATGTCGAGCATCACTACCGGCTGGCCATATTCGCGGGCAAAGGTGGTAGGTTCTTTTTCCTGGAATCTCACCTGGGCGACGTCGCGTAAAAACACGTTCCCCTCTTCGCGCTTAACAATAATATTCTCCAGTTCTTTGGGATCTTCGATCTCACCCAAAATCCTGATATTCTTTTGAACTCCACCGGTGATCACATTCCCGCCCGAGATGGTTTGGTTTTCCATGCTTACCGCGCCAATGATGTCATTAAAGCTCACTTTTGACGCCGTCATCTTATGCGGGTCTACCGCAATCTCTATCTCTTTTTCTTCGGCACCACGTATGGAGGCTTCCTTGATTTGAGGCAGCAGCTCAATTCGATCCTGCAGGTATTCTGCATACTCTTTCAACTTCTGAACAGGATAATCCCCGGTAAGGTTGATATTGAGGATAGGCATCTCTTCCGAGAGGTTGAGGTCGAAAACGTTTGGTTCCACTTTAGCTCCGTTGTCCATAGTAGGCCAGGTGGTAGCGGCTTTTTCCTGGTCCACCTTATCCTTGACCTTTTGTTTGGCTGCTTCTACAGAGATATCTTCATCAAAAGTTACGATCACCAGCGAATAATCCTGTAAGGTTGTAGAGGTGATCTCACTCACCCCGCCAATATTGTTGAATTCTTCCTCCAGAGGTTCGGTAATGAACTTCTCCACATCCTCTGCCGAGTTTCCGGGGTTGACCGAGCTTACATAGATCTTGGTCTCCACCACTTCAGGGAAGGATTCCCGGGGCATGGCGTAATAGGACATGAGCCCGCCAACCATGATGATGGCGATGATTACGTAGACCGTCATCTTATTATCAATCGCCCAGGAAGAAAGTTTAAAGTCTTTATCCAGTTTCATTTAATTCGTTTTTAAGAGGTGCAGCAATAACTATTTTTTGACCTTTACCTGTTCTCCGTCATGAAGGTTTTTCGCTCCTTCGGTGACCAAAAATTCTCCGGCTTTAAGTCCGCTAAGTACCTCCACCGAATCTTTATAAGAAGCCCCAAGTTTGAGAATCCTCTTTTGAGCTACCCCTATAGAATCTTCTTGTTGCTCCATAACATAAGCTACGCTTTCACCGGCAGCATTTTTTTGCACAACGCTTTCGGGAATGGTAATGGCTCCTTTTGAAGTGTAATCATTAAGCTTTACAGTCGCTATGAGGTTAGGTTTCACCTGCTCCTGACTGTCGGGCACGGCTACTTTTATCTCGAAGGTCCTGTTGTTGGGGTTGATGAAATTACCCACTTGTTGAATGGTACTTTTAAATGATGTACCGGTCGCGGCAATCTCCACCATAACTTCGGTGCCTTTCTTGATCCTCCCAAGATAATTTTCGGGTACGGCTGTGGTAATGTACATTTCAGAAAGGTTGATCAGCCTGAAGAGTCTGCTTTGGCCCGGTGCCACTACTTCACCTTCGTCTGAAAAGAGTTCGTCAATGACTCCGCTGAAGGGCGCCCGCACCACAGTTTTGCCCAATTGTGATTTCAGTTGGTTCACCGAATTCTGTACGGCTTCAAAATTGGTCTTGGCTTCTAAATACTGGATTTCTGAGCCTATGTTCTGGTCCCACAGTCGCTTTTGCCTTTCAAAAGTTGTTTTGGCTAATGCTAGCTGCGCCTCCAGTTGTGCCAGTTGATTAGATAATCCGCCATCGTCAATTTTTGCAAGAATTTGCCCTTTTTGAACCCGGTCTCCTTCTTTTACCGAGATATTGAGAAGTATGCCAGAATATTCAGGATAAACGGTGATATTTTGATCGGTCTCCACATCTCCGGGTAGCTCAACGTAATGTTTGAACAGGTTCTCCTCCAATTTCATCGTTTGCACCAATACAAATTGCTCGTTCACATCAAGCTCTTTAATGGCTTCATCCAGGGAAGCAATTTGTGAACTCAGTTCACTTTGTTGGGTGCTCAATTCGGCCTTTTTCGCTCTTATTTCCTGCAGGTCCCCTTCGTCAATAATGTCCTCTACAGATTTTTCTTTTCCGCAGGAATACAGGGCAAGGGCGCTGAATATAATTAGGCTAATTTTTTTCATTTTTTGAACTGTTAGTTTGTATTTTATTCTTCCTCTTCGGAATAAGTTTTTGTACTCAATGCGTTCTCGAGTTCCACTTTGGCGCTTATTACATTCATCATCGCCTCTAAAAGGCTTTGTTGTGCCGTATACAACTGGCGTTGTGCTTCACTTAATTCAAAGCTGCTGGCAAGGCCCTCGAAGAATTTGATCTGATTCTTGTTCTCTATTCGCTCGGCCAGGGTCAGGCTTTCCTGTCTTGCTTCAAGGGTCTCAAGGCTAAACCTATAATCGGCTTTAGCCGATGCTATTTCCAGTTTTACTTCATTCCTGGTTTGCTCCAGGTCAAGTATAGCCTGATCGTATTCCATTTCTTTCTGTTTCGTCCTCGCGATGCGCATGCCGCTACTAAAAATCGGAATGTTGAGGCTGACTCCAAGAATAGACTGGGAATAATAAATTTGATCATTATCAAAAAAGCTGAAACTATCAGAATTTCCTGTCGCACCATAGTTGAGGAAACCGGTGATGCTTGGCAGAGCCTTCGCCTTTTCCAGTCTTACAAAAATTCTGGCTGCCTCCGCCGAATTCTCCGCAATCCTTACATCAATGTTCTCCTCAATTGGAATAGTTTTATCAAGGAGTTGAGGCTGGGAATATTTCAAAGCAAGACCGTCAAGCTCATCGGTTAATTTCACCTCTTTTTCGACTGGAATTCCCATGGCCAGATTAAGCATCTGGTAAGCGATTTCCAGCATGCGTTCACTTCTTCCCAGGTTGTTGTTCAGGGTGAGGCGGGTGATCTTCAGCTGTTCCACATCTTCTTCTTCAGCAAGACCATTCTCAAAGATCTGCTGCGTGTCGTTCAGGTTTTTAGTGACATTTTTGAGATTGCTATTCAGGATTTCCACGCTTCGTTTTGCTATGAGCACATTTCCATAGGCGTTAATCACAGCTTTTCGTACTTCCAGATCGGTTTTTGTTTTGGCATTTTTAGAGATCTGCAATAGCGTTTTGGCAGATTGCACCCCTACAATGTAAGAGCCGTCAAAAATGAGCTGAGACCAGGTGGCCGTAGCATTTAGATTCTGTTTTGTTCCGAATCTCACCGGTTCAAAAGTCCCCTCTTCGCCTCCTGTAAAGGTTGCAGGAATAAGGGTCACCGGCTGCCGAAGGAAATTGCGGTAATCAACCCCGGCGTTAATCTGCGGCAAACCCTGCGAGATGATTTCCCATTTTTGAGAAAGGGCCTTCTCAACTTCTTTTTCAGATTTTATTGAAGAATAATTGTTTTCCAGCCCCAGGGCTACCGCCTCTTGCAGTGAGAGGGAAAGCGGTTGCCGGTCTCTAACAGTTTGGGCGCTGAGGCCAAAACAAATCAATCCGAACAGAAAGCTATATATCTTTGTCATCTTAGCTTGATTTTAGGTATTTAGTTAAAGAGCTTCTCCCTTTTTCGGTCACTATGGCTCTCAAATGATACTCCAGGTGTTTCTCGATGAGTTCATGGGTGGTGTAATCGCTTTCGGGAAACTGGTCGCGATCTTTGATTCCCAACATGCCTATTAAATAAATACGGCTGGTGAACCCCAACGGCAGGTCTTCCCTATAAACTCCTTGCGCGATCCCGCGCTCCAGGTTCTCCCTTATCTGGTCATCCATGATCTGCTGTTGCTTGGTCTTTACCATTTCAAAGATTTTTGGATAATACTTCTGAAGCTGGTACTGTGGGGAAGACTTCTCATTCTTGAGATGTTCAAGCGCAAAATCTTTGATGCTGTACATTTCTTCAATAGGATCTTTCTTCTCCCTTCTAATGGCCTGTACCCCGCAGGAAATGTTTTCAAATACATAAAGAGCGGTAGCCTCGATAAGTTTGGTCTTGGTAGAATAGTGCGCGTAAATCGTTTTTTTGGAAATGCCCAATTCTGAAGCGATCTCGTCCATGGTGACACTTTTGACACCAAGATTCAGGAACATTTCTGCAGACTTTGCCAAGATTTTGTTTTTCACAACCTCTAATTTTTGGGGCAGCAAATATACAAAAGGAAACTATAAAAACAATTAAAGTTTCCTGCGTTTTTTCTTACATAAATTTTAAGGGCTTAAAAATGCGGTTTTCTGTGGGTTTTGGTATTTTAGCCCAAAATAATTCTATATGCAATCCACCAACCGGTACAGGGAAGAATTTGTCGCCTATTTGTCAGGAAAATTAAAGAACAAAGAGCCTGAAAATCTTTATGAGCCAATGCTTTATATTCTTGGATTAGGTGGGAAAAGGGTGAGGCCTGTCCTGGTGCTTATGGCAGCAGAGATTTTTGGAACTAACTACAATAAAGCTCTGGATGCGGCCCTGGCCATCGAAGTTTTTCATAATTTTTCTCTGGTGCATGACGATATTATGGATGATGCCCCTTTACGAAGAGGTAAAAAGACCGTACACGAGGAGTGGGATGTCAATACCGCCATTCTTTCAGGCGATGCTATGTTGATCAAGGCTTACCAGCTTTTTGAGAACTATAGTGGAGAAACTTTCAGGGACCTCGCAGAACTTTTTTCTAAAACTGCCATCGAAGTTTGTGAAGGGCAGCAATATGATATGGACTTCGAGAGCCGGGAAGATGTAAGTATTGAAGAGTATCTTAAAATGATAGAATACAAGACTGCCGTCCTGGTTGGGGCCTCTCTAAAAATGGGAGCTATTGTCGCAGGTGCTTCTCAAGAGAATCGCAAGCAGATCTATGAATTTGGCAGGCTCCTGGGGATAGCATTTCAGTTGCAGGATGATTATCTCGATGCTTTTGGTGATCCGGAAACCTTCGGAAAAAGAGTAGGCGGAGATATTGCTGAGAACAAAAAGACATTTTTATACCTAACTACGCTGAAGGAACTGGGTACGAAGGAGTCGGTACAGCTGGAACATCTCTATTCCATAAATCCGCCCGATGCTTCAGCTAAAATAGAGACTGTAAAAGGCCTTTTTGAGAGCAGTGGTGCTGCCGAAATTACCCGGCGTGAAATAGAAAAGTATACAAAAATGGCATTTTTGGCACTGGAGCAACTGGATATTTCTGAAGATAAAAAAGAGATGCTACGACAGTTTGGCCATGGTCTTATGGATCGTAAAGTTTAGAATAAAATGCTCACAAAAGGCATGAACGCATTTGCATAGATGCTTTTTTCATCGTCGTGCAGTAGATCATATCGCATGCCTACGGTGATATTGCCGGTGATGTATCCTAACCCAAGGAAGAGAGCAGGTTTCCAATAGGTGTCATTTATATTACCTCCATCAAACTCCAACTTACGGGATACATAATTCTCTTCAAATTCTGTAGAAAACTGTAATGCAGGTAAAGGTCGGGCAAGACCTATCAAGCTACCGCCGGCGGTCCATGCGGTATAATTTGAGCCGTCTGTATAGGAACCCATCGTGCCAAGACCGGCCGAAAAGTAAGAGTTAAAATCGTACACTGCCTTTGGAGCCAGATATCCGCTAAAGGATTTGTTGCTGAAACTCAAGCCTAAACTTCCGCCGAAACGAACGTGATCAAGAAAATGACTTTCTGTGGTAGTAAGCTTTTGTCCAAAAATGTAAGAATGAGAGATTAAGATAAAGATCAGAGGAAAAAAGAGACTTTTCTTATTGCTTAAATACATGGTCATGATGTTAAAAAAGTTTTAACAATAAGGTAAATATATGAATTGCATTCATGCATCTTTTTTAAAAATCGTAGTTTTGTGAAGTTTTAAAAAAGAAACAGTAGTTTCATCGTATGGACAGATTCTCATTTTTAAATGCCGCACATACAGCATATTTTGCTGAACTCTATGACCAGTACTTACAATATCCCGATAGTGTAGAACCCAGCTGGAGAGCCTTTTTCCAGGGTTTTGACTTTGGAATGGAGAGTTCGGCAAATGGAAAACATTATTTTGAAGATCCGCAGGAAGGCGAACCGGTCGAAATGCCCGATTCTGTTATAAAAGAATTTCAGGTTGTAAAATTGATTGATGGATACCGTACCCGGGGGCATCTTTTCACCCGTACTAACCCGGTTAGGGAAAGAAGAAAGTACCGCCCGACTCTTGCCATTGAGAATTTCGATCTTGGCGAAGAGGACCTGGATACTACCTTTAATGCCGGAGAAATTCTGGGTATAGGATCGGCAACGCTAAGACAGATTATCATTCATCTTGAGAAGGTGTACTGTGATTCTATAGGGATTGAGTATATGTATGTTCGAAATCCCAGGGAAATCCAGTGGATCCAGGATAAGCTTAACATCAATGAGAATCAGCCAAATTACGATGCAGCACAAAAGAAACACATTCTTAAGAAACTAAACGAAGCCGTTTCTTTTGAACATTTTCTCCATACAAAATATGTAGGTCAGAAAAGGTTTTCGCTCGAAGGAGGGGAAAGTCTTATCCCGGCACTTGACACCATTATCGAAAAGGCAGCCGAATTAGGAGTCAAAGATTTCGTGATGGGTATGGCCCACCGTGGAAGATTGAATACGCTCACTAATATCTTCGGAAAAAGCGCGAAAGACATTTTTTCTGAATTTGACGGAAAAGATTATGAGCAGGACATTTTTGACGGGGATGTAAAATATCACCTGGGATGGACTTCCTGCCGTACTACCGACAGCGGAAAAGAGATCAATATCAATATTGCGCCTAACCCTTCTCACCTGGAAACAGTGGGAGCTGTAGTGGAAGGTATCACTCGCGGAAAGCAAGACAGGCATCACGAAGACAAAGCCTCTGAAGTGCTACCTATTATTGTCCACGGCGACGCGGCAATATCGGCACAGGGAGTGGTTTACGAGATCGTGCAAATGGCCCAGCTCGATGGTTATAAAACAGGAGGTACGATACATATAGTAGTGAATAACCAAATTGGATTCACTACCAACTACCTAGATGGCCGATCTTCTACTTATTGTACAGATATAGCAAAAGTGACACTTTCACCGGTACTTCACGTGAATGCAGATGATGCCGAAGCGGTTGTACATGCGGTGCTTTTTGCTCTCGATTTTAGGATGACTTTTGGAAGAGACGTATTTATTGACCTTTTAGGATACCGTAAATACGGCCATAATGAAGGGGATGAACCTAGATTTACTCAGCCAAAATTATATAAAGCCATTGCCACTCATCAAAACACCCGCGATATTTATGCCGAAAAGCTAATTTCTGAGGGGGTGATTGATGAGGAATATATAGAGAAACTGGAGGTGGAATACAAAGCGAAACTTGAAGAGAATCTTGAGGATTCACGGAAAGAGGAAACTACCAGGATCACGCCATTCATGAAAGACGAGTGGGAAGGTTTTGAACATGTGGATGAGACCCGCATGATGCAGGATGTTGATACCACCGTTGAAATAGATACTTTAACAGAAGTGGCCGGTATCATTTCACAACTTCCCGAGGACAAGAAATTTCTTCGGAAAATCAAAAAGCTCATCGACCAAAGAAACAAAATGTTCTTTGAGACCAATTCGCTTGACTGGGGAATGGCCGAACTTCTGGCTTATGGAACCTTGCTTAAAGAAGGATATTGGGTAAGAATGAGCGGGCAGGATGTGGAACGTGGAACTTTCTCTCACCGTCACGCCGTAGTAAAAGTGGAAGACAGTGAGGAAGAAATTATTCTTTTAAACAAGCTGGAAGGTATAGAATGCGACTTCCAGATTTATAACTCTTTATTATCTGAATACGGTGTTGTTGGATTTGACTACGGATATGCCATGGCAAGTCCTGAAACCCTCACCATCTGGGAAGCTCAGTTTGGAGATTTTTCAAACGGAGCACAGATCATGATCGACCAATACATTTCTGCAGCCGAAGATAAATGGAAGCTGCAAAACGGATTGGTGATGTTCCTGCCTCACGGGTATGAAGGCCAGGGAGCAGAACATTCTTCAGCAAGAATGGAGCGTTACCTGCAGCTTTGCGCGAAAGACAATATGTTTGTCGCAGATGTGACAACCCCGGCCAACCTGTTCCACCTGTTAAGAAGACAAATGAAGGTGAATTACAGGAAACCGCTCATCGTGTTTACACCAAAAAGTTTACTAAGGCATCCTAAAGTAATCTCGACAAAAGAAGAACTGGCTAACGGAACTTTCCAGCCGTTGTTGGATGATCCTTCCGCAGAAATTAAGAAGGTGAAATCTGTAGTATTCTGTACCGGTAAATTTTATTATGACCTACTGGCTCATAAAGAAGAGAATAAGCGTGAAGATGTGGCCCTGGTGAGACTGGAACAGCTGTTCCCATTGCCAAACACCCGGATACGAGAAGTGATTGAAAAATATAAAAATGCCGACGATATAGTGTGGGCTCAGGAAGAGCCTAGAAATATGGGTGCATATGGGCATTTGTTATTACATTTGGAGGAAGCAAAGAATTTTAGAGTAAGTAGCCGCAAGTTTTATGGATCTCCCGCCGCAGGTAGTTCTGTAAGGTTTAAGAAAAGACACGAAAGAGTCATCGAATCTGTTTTTGATAAAGATTCAGAAGACAAATCATAAATAAGAAACAAACTAATAATTCTGCCGGCCCTGGAATTGCCGGAAACTTAAATAAAAAAGAAAGATCATGGCTTTAGAAATGAAAGTCCCTTCTCCGGGAGAATCTATTACCGAAGTTGAAATAGCGCAATGGTTGGTCGAAGACGGAGACTATGTTGAAAAGGACCAGGCAATAGCCGAAGTTGACAGCGATAAGGCAACTCTCGAATTGCCGGCCGAAGCTAGCGGAATCATTACCCTTAAAGCTGAAGAAGGCGATGCGGTTGCCGTAGGTGCGGTAGTTTGCCTTATCGATACCGATGCGCCAAAACCAGGCGGGGGAGACAAGAAAGAAAAAGCTGCAGCCGAAGAGGTCAAAAAGGAAAAGGAAGCCACATCAGGAAAAGAAGAGGAATTGACCTCTGAAAAATCTGATAATGAAAAAGCGGCCGACAAGACTCA
This sequence comes from Salinimicrobium sp., assembly GCA_049687615.1. GTDB lineage: Bacteria > Bacteroidota > Bacteroidia > Flavobacteriales > Flavobacteriaceae > Salinimicrobium. The sequence continues at coordinate 11,840 of JBAVJE010000055.1, forward strand.
AACTCCTTCCAAACCTTCTACTCCGGCTCAAAAGCAAGATAGCTACGCTGCCGGAAGTCCCTCTCCTTCAGCCAAGAAGATCCTTGGAGAGAAAGGGGTTGAGGCCAAAGACGTACAGGGAACTGGCCGCGACGGCAGGATCACTAAAGAAGACGCGGTAAATGCGAAGCCTTCAATGGGAACTCCCGGGAATGGAAAAAGAGGTGAAAGCCGGAAAAAAATGTCCATGTTGCGCCGCAAAGTAGCAGAGCGTTTGGTTGAAGCTAAGAATCAAACTGCGATGCTTACCACTTTTAACGAAGTGGATATGTCTGCCATTTTCGCATTGAGAAAAAAATATAAAGAAGAATTCAAAGATCGCCACGGGGTAAGCCTTGGTTTTATGTCATTCTTTACATTGGCTGTGGTAAGGGCCCTTGATCTTTATCCAGATGTGAATTCCATGATGGATGGAGATTACCAGATCAAGTACGACTATAAAGATATCAGCATTGCTGTATCGGGGCCAAAGGGATTGATGGTGCCGGTGATGAGGAATGTAGAGAATATGAGTTTTCGGGCGGTAGAGGCCGAGGTAAAGCGACTGGCATTACGCGCACGCGATGGCCAGATCACTGTTGATGAAATGACCGGCGGAACATTTACGATTTCTAACGGAGGTGTTTTTGGCTCTATGTTATCAACACCTATTATAAATCCTCCTCAAAGCGGAATCCTGGGAATGCACAATATTGTGGAAAGACCTGTTGCTATTGATGGCCATGTGGAAATTCGGCCAATTATGTATGTGGCGCTGTCTTATGACCACAGGATCATTGACGGAAAAGAATCTGTAGGATTCCTGGTAGCTGTTAAAGAAGCTCTGGAAAACCCCGAAGAGCTGTTGATGGACAATGACCTGAAGTGCGCATTGGAACTTCAGTAATTTTAGTCATACCAAAAAAAATAAAAGGCAAGTTCCAAAAGGACCTTGCCTTTTTGCTTTTTTAAAGGGTGATGATCAGGGAGTAAATGTTGAGCAGAAGTACAAGCAGTACAACAATTGCGAGCATAACAGGGAGGAACGGCAGTTCGTTTTTGTAGGTATTCATAGCGGTAGATTTTAGAATACTTAAGATCTAATTTTCTACCGCCAAATAAAATGGGGGATTTCCCCCATTTTTATTTCAGAAAGAGGCTCATGGATTTATAATCAATGATCGCTTTTCCTTTCTTTAGGATATCTGCACCAATGATCCCCTGCACTTTTTCAGCTTTATGGTTGATCAAAGCATCATTTACGTGCCGCAAGTCGAAAAGTACAAGGTCTACTTTTTTCTTTTTCCAGCCCTTAATTTCGATGGAGTTCTCTTGCGCGATCTGGGTAAGCATATTGGTAGCGCCCGCGCCGGCAGCTCTAACATCGCTCTCCTCGGCCATAAGATTGAAGTAGGAAACCGCTTCAAAACCTACACAGGAACTGGAGGCACCGGTATCTAGAATAAAAGTTCCTTCAATATTATTGATCTTTGCTTTCACTTCAAGATGCTGGGTTGCAGTATAGGTGAGCGGGATTTTTTTATATCCTTTTTCTTTTAAAAATTTTTTCAGAGACGCCATTCTTTCCTTTTTTGCCAAAGATAGGTGTATAAAATAAATTATTTTTGCGTTTATGATTATTACAGACACCCATACCCATTTATACAGCGAATCTTTTGACGAGGATAGAAACGAAATGATCCAAAGGGCCATAGACGCCGGAGTAAGACGTTTTTTTATACCTGCAATTGATTCCACTTATGCCGAAGGAATGTTCGCCCTACAACGAGAGTTTCCCGAAAATGTGTTTTTAATGACGGGTTTGCATCCCACCCATGTTAAGGAGGGTTTTGAAAAGGAATTAAAGTTTGTGGAGAGGCAGCTTCAGGAAAAGAAGTATTATGCTGTTGGCGAGATAGGCATCGACCTCTATTGGGATAAATCTACACTCGAAATTCAGCAGCAGGCTTTCCGCAGGCAGATAAGAATGGCAAAGGAGAATGATTTGCCTATTGTAATTCACTGCCGGGATGCTTTTGATGAGGTTTTTGAGGTGCTGGAGCAGGAAAAAGATGAAAAGCTCTTCGGAATATTCCATTGCTTTACCGGAAATTTGGAACAGGCGAAGCAGGCGCTCTCTTATCATATGAAACTCGGAATTGGCGGCGTGGTTACATTCAAAAATGGCAAAATAGACACTTTCTTAGATCAGGTACCGTTAGAGCAAATCGTGCTGGAAACAGATGCGCCTTACCTGGCGCCTGTGCCGTACCGCGGAAAACGCAATGAGAGCTCTTATATTCTCGAAGTGTTGAAGAAAGTAGCCGGAATTTATAATGTTTCTGAAGAAAAGGTCGCCGAGGTGACTACAGCTGCCTCCAGGGAGGTTTTTGGGATATGACGGAAAATCCTTATAATTTTTGTTCTTTTGCTAACCTAACAAATTACGTGTGACGAAATACGACGACATTCGGTTTTATAATGAAGAGGAGGTGCAGGCCGCACTTAAGGCTTATGTAGATCATCCCATGATCAAGGCCTTGTTGCAGTTTACTTTTCCGGATGTTGGTTTCGAGGATATAAAGGAGAAGGTGCTCGAGTGCAAGACCATAAGTGATTTTCAGATAGAGATCATTTATCATACTGTTCAAAATGTGCTGCAGCGCAGCTCTCAGGGACTTACCTATTCGGGTTTTGAACACCTGAAATCTAATGAGGCCTACCTGTATATTTCAAATCACCGCGATATCGTGCTGGACACTTCATTGCTCAACTGTGTTTTGTGTGAATCTGAACTTACCATGACGGCATCGGCCATAGGGGACAACCTGGTGAAAAAGCCGTTTTTGCTTGCCCTTGGAAGACTTAACCGCAATTTTCTGGTTAAACGTGGAATAAGTCCGAGGGAAATGCTGAAGAGTTCCCAGGTGCTTTCAGACTATATTAGAATGCTATTGCTTGAAGAAAAACGCTCGGTTTGGATGGCACAGCGAGAGGGGAGGACCAAAGACGGTAATGACCGTACCCAGCAAGGAGTACTTAAAATGCTTGCTATGGCCCGGCATGATGATTCTCTTACCGAATACTTTGCAAAACTTAAGATTGTTCCTGTCTCTATTTCATATGAGTTCGACCCTACAGATATTCTGAAAATGCCCGAAATTCTTGCCAGGAGAATGGAGACTGATTATATCAAATCCGCTAATGAAGATTTTAAGTCTATCTTAAGGGGGGCTTTGGGAGATAAGGGTCGCATCCATATAAGTGCAGGCACGCCCATAAGCCCGGAAAAACTAAAAGAACTGGAAAGCCCTTCGGGTACCGTGAACGAGCATCTTCAAAATCTAACCGCGTACATTGATGGTCGTATCCACAAGAATTATAAACTTTGGCCATCAAATTATATCGCGGCTGATCTGCTTAATAGCACTGCCCTTTTTAAGGAACATTATAACGAGAAGGAAAAAAGACAGTTTGAACGTCGCCTTACCCGACGGGTGGATGTGAAAAACGCACTTGAAGTGAATAGCTATCTTTTGATGTACGCCAACCCGGTTTTAAATAAAAAAGCACTTGAATAAAAGCAGCGCAAATATTCTTCTTGTCTATACCGGTGGTACTATTGGTATGGTAAAGGATTTTGAGACAGGGGCCCTTAAAGCCTTTAATTTTGATGAGCTGCTGCAAAATATTCCCGAACTAAAACTTCTGGAGCACAAAATTAATACGGTTAGCTTTGAGCGCCCCATAGATTCTTCTAACATGCAGCCTGCTTTCTGGCTTCAGATCGCAGAGATTATCGAAGAAAATTATGAGAGTTATGATGGGTTTGTTGTTCTCCATGGAAGTGATACCATGTCTTACAGTGCTTCGGCATTAAGCTTTATGTTTGAGAACCTTTCAAAGCCTATAATCTTTACAGGTTCACAATTACCTATTGGTGATCTTAGGACAGATGCTAAAGAAAACCTCATCACCAGCATACAAATTGCAGGCTTGCAAAAACATGGCCGGCCGGTTATTACAGAGGTTGGTCTGTACTTCGAGTATAAACTTTATCGCGGTAACAGGACGACTAAAGTCAACGCCGAACATTTTCAGGCTTTTTCTTCTCCTAATTATTCTCCTTTGGTAGAATCTGGAGTACATTTGGCGGTAAATGATGCTGCTCTTTGGAAACAAAATAGAAGAAGGAAAATGCGGTTGCACAGAGGACTCAATGATCAGATCGCTCTAGTTAAAATATTTCCCGGGATAAGTCGCGGTTTATTGGAACATATATTTTCGAAGGAGGATTTAAGAGGAGTAATCCTGGAAACCTATGGGAGTGGTAACGCTCCTACAGAAGAATGGTTTCTTGAACTCATTAAAAAAACTGTTACACAGGGTGTCGTTATTGTAAATGTCACGCAATGTATTGGTGGTAGTGTTAATATGGGTCAATATGAGACCAGTTCCCAGCTTAAAAGGTTGGGGGTGATATCGGGTAAAGATATTACCACAGAGGCTGCTGTGGCAAAGTTGATGTATCTTCTGGCCAAGGAGCTTTCCCCAAAAGTCTTTAAGACAATTTTTGAAACTTCCCTTCGTGGGGAAATGTCGTAAAATTTGCCGTTGCTACTTGACCAGCTAAAGAATTTTTTCGTTATTTGGCGAACCGTTGCGAAAAGCAGGTTTTTTGACAAAATTTAGAGAGGTGGCCGAGTGGTCGAAGGCGCACGCCTGGAAAGTGTGTATACGCCAAAAGCGTATCGAGGGTTCGAATCACTTCCTCTCTGCAAGTATTTTGAATAAATATTTATATCTTTAACCCGTTAACTAATTAATTAAGACAAAAAGTAATGAAAAGATTATTTTCAATTTTGGTAATCGCTACAATTATGGTGTTCGGAGCCGTAAATGTTCATGCGACAAATAACGTAAATGCCTTGCCAGTCAGTGTGGCAAACTTTATCCAGGATGAAGATCAAGGTGTTGTAGCCGATGAGGCAGAGACTGAAAGCGTTGGATGGCACCAGGAGCTTAAAAAACGTTTTATCGAAGGTGGTGCTGGATTTATGGGGATTGTACTTTTATGTTTGATCCTAGGTTTGGCGATTGCCATTGAAAGAATTATATACCTTAACCTTTCTACAACCAATACAAAAAGATTGGCTCAGGATGTTGAGGATGCTTTGAATACCGGTGGTATTGAAGCTGCAAAAGAAGTTTGTCGTAACACAAAAGGACCTGTTGCTTCTATTTACTATCAAGGGCTTGACCGTGCAGATGAGAGCACCGAGGCTGCAGAAAAAGCAGTAGTTGCTTACGGTGGGGTTCAAATGGGACAGCTTGAGAAAAACGTATCTTGGGTTTCTTTATTTATCGCTCTTGCTCCTATGCTTGGGTTCATGGGTACGGTAATTGGTATGATTCAGGCTTTCGATAAAATTGAAGCAGCCGGAGACATGCAACCTTCTTTAGTTGCTGGAGGTATTAAAGTAGCACTTTTGACAACCGTATTCGGTTTGATCGTGGCTATTATCCTTCAGATTTTCTACAACTATATCGTCGCTAAGATTGATAGGATCGTAAATGATATGGAAGATGCTTCCATCACTTTGATCGATATGCTTGTTGATTACAAGAACAAAAGAAGAGTATAATAAGACTAACATACTGTTATGACTTTACATAAAATATTAAAATATTTAGCACTTGTTATTGGTGTTATAGGGCTCATCCTCTGGGGGCGGGTACTTATGGCTGGTGACAGTGCTATAGAGAGCTCGGCTGCTGTTCAGGCGAGTGTAGTGACTCCTTTCCTCATTGTAGCTTACATCATTTTTGCCCTTGTGGTATTAATTGTTGCGTTCTACGTGCTTAAGGGGTTGTTTTCAGGTGACGTTAAGAAAACACTTTTCTCTATTGGTGCTTTTATACTGATAGTGGTTATTTCTTACCTGGTTACCGGTGGATCGGAAATGGTCATGAACGATGGAGAAGTGATTTCGGCAAATACTAACCATTGGGTTGGAGCCGGTTTGGTTACTTTTTACATTCTAGCGTCTATTGCAATCCTCTTGATGATACTTTCAGGAGTGAGAAAACTTATTAAATAAATTAATTATGGCTAGACGAGCATCACCAGAAGTTAATGCCGGCTCTATGGCCGACATTGCCTTCCTGCTTTTGATCTTCTTCCTGGTAACTACTACTATTGAAACCGATAGCGGTATTTCCAGAAAGTTACCTCCTATGCAGGATGAAAATGTTAAGCCACCAATCATTAAGGAAAAAAACATCTTCCAGGTTATTGTTAACCGTAACAACGACCTGCTTGTGGAAGAAGAGTTGATGGAGCTGAAGGATCTTAAAGATGCGGCAGTTGCATTTCTTGATAATGGTGGAGGAGTAGGACAGGAAGCCTGTTCATATTGTCAGGGAGCAAAAGATCCTGCCTCTTCAGATAACCCGAATAAGGCGGTTATCATGTTGGTTAATGACCGTCAAACAGAATACGGAACTTATATCGCTGTGCAAAACGAATTGGTTGCAGCTTATAATGAATTACGTAACCGTTCAGCCCAAAGGTTGTTTGGTAAATCGTTTGACAAATTGCAAGCCGATTATGATAATGTGAATTATAACGGAAACAAGGATAAGTTGAAAGAGCAAATTGAGCAGATCAAAGATATGTGGCCTCAAAAGCTTTCTGAAGCAGATCCTAAAGGTTAAACGAGAAAAACTAAAAGACTATGGCTAAATTCACAAAGAAACAGAGTAGCGACCTACCTGCAATTAATACGGCCTCCTTACCCGATATCGTATTTATGCTGCTATTCTTTTTCATGGTGGCAACTACAATGCGGGAAACCACATTGAAGGTGCAAAATACATTGCCTTACGCAGATCAGGTTGAGAAACTGGATAAGAAAGACTTGGTAATGTATATCTATGCAGGTAAGCCAAGTTCGAGATATCAGGGAAGTTTTGGTACAGAATCACGTATCCAACTCAATGATAATTTTGCAGATGTAAGTGAAATTCAGCAGTTTATCTATTCTGAAAGGCAAACTAAGAGGGAAGAGCTTGTACCTTTCCTTACGACCTCTCTAAAAGTAGATAAGGAAACCAATATGGGTCTTGTATCCGACATCAAGATGGAGTTGAGAAAGGCCGATGCGCTTAAGATCAACTATACTACTCGTAAAGGTTCCGCTGCCCAGAACATGGATTAAAGAATATTCATTATTTTTTGTGATCCCCTTTCAACTTCGTTGGAAGGGGATTTTTTTTGAAGACCAGTTCCTTTAATTCTATCTTTGTCAAAAACCGGCCAATGCGAATAACCCTTAAAAATTCCCTTTTTGGAGGGATTCTTTTTCTCTTCTTTTTTGCTGCGAAAGCGCAAACCTCTACAGACACGACTGCTGTGGTCGATAGCCTTTACCGGGAAGACCAGTTCTACCTTGGTTTTACTTATAACATAGTGAGCGCGAAACCTTCCGGTATTAAAAGTTCACAGTTCTCAGGAGGATTTCATACCGGGTTTATTCGCGATTTTCCTTTAAATAAAAGAAGAAATGTTGCTTTAGGAATTGGTCTTGGCTGGTCGATCGATACTTACGGCCAAAACCTCTTCATTGGGGAAGGGCCCGAGAGCGAAAAATCCTTTTTTCAAATCCTCGACCGTGATCGCATAGACTTTGATACTAACCGCTTTTCAATGCAAAGTATTGATTTCCCATTGCAGTTTCGGTGGCGCACTTCTACTCCCGAATCTTATAAGTTTTGGCGTATTTATGCCGGAATAAGGCCTTCATATGTGTACTACTTTAACTCCAAGTACATCCAACAGGATATCGATATCAGGCAAACCAAGGTACCCGAATTGGAAAGACTTCGTTGGGGTGCTACCTTTACTTTTGGGTATAACACCTTTAACTTCAATTTTTACTATAGCTTAAATTCTCTGTTTAATAATGAAGCTATGGTTGAGGGGGAAAGCCTGGAGTTGAGAACTATTCAGGTGGGACTCATGTTCTATTTGCTATAACCAAAAATAGGCTGCTCCAATCTGAGGGAGCAGACCCAGTAATAAGCCCAGGAACAATTCTGTTACGTTGTGTGCTTTGTAATGCAGCCGCGAAGAAGCGGTTAACCCGGTTATGGCGATCAAAAAACTGATGGTGTAGATAAGATCCAGATTAAAATGTAGGCTTAGCAAAATGATGAACACGGTAACTCCCGCAAGTCCCATCATGTGCAGGCTAATCTTTATCCTAAAGATCACCATTGTCAGGCTTGCCAGGGTGGAAGCAAATATCCCCAGGAAAAAGTAGTAAAGTTCGGGGTAATCGAAAATGTCCAGCACGTATCTCATGATTAGGAAATCCAGTCCGGCGTAAAAGAGCAGGGGCCATTTACGTTCTTTGACTTCTTCTAAGAAATGTGAGCTTACTTGCTCCAGGGTTCGCAGCATATAAAAAAAGACGATCGGGATAAAGACTGTCATGATCCCTACAGCCAATAGCTTCGCTTTAATCACAGGTTCGGGGAAGAACCGGGGTGATACAAGAAAATAGATCAAAGTTCCCGCAAAAGGCATCCAAATGGGATGAAAAATATAGGATGCGCTTTTAAGAAGAAATTTCATTAAATTTCTTTTCGTAAACGCGCTACAGGTATATCCAGTTGTTCGCGATATTTAGCCACCGTGCGTCTCGCGATGGGATAGCCTTTTTCTTTAAGAATCTTCGCAAGCTTCTCATCGGTGAGCGGTTTGCGTTTGTTCTCGTCTTCAATCGTCATCTCAAGGATTTTTTTGATTTCTCTTGTGGAAACATCTTCACCCTGGTCATTCTTCATTGATTCCGAAAAGAAATTTTTAATAAGAATTGTGCCATAGGGAGTGTCTACATACTTGCTGTTTGCTACCCTTGAGACCGTGGAAACATCCATTTCAATTTCATCGGCGATGTCTTTAAGGATCATAGGCTTAAGATTGCGTTCATCTCCTGTCAAGAAATACTCTTTTTGATAATTCATGATAGAGCTCATCGTGACAAATAATGTTGTTTGCCGTTGTTTTATGGCTTCGATGAACCATTTTGCAGCATCCAACTTTTGTTTGATGAACATCACCGCATCTTTTTGGGCCTTTGATTTTTCCTTGGAAGCCTTGTACCCCTTCAGCATTTCGCTATAATCTTTGGAAACGTGCATCTCAGGCGCATTTCGGCCATTCAGGCTCAACTCAAGTTCTCCGTCTACGATTTTTATGGTAAAATCCGGGATCACATGTTCTACCATGCGTGTATTTCCCGAATAGGCTCCTCCCGGTTTCGGGTTTAAATGTTCGATGACTTCAATGGCTGCTCTAAGCTCATCTTCAGAAATATCGTGCTTGGAAAGCAGCTTCTGGTAATGTTTCTTACTAAACTGGTCAAAAGACTTCTCAATGATATCTGCTGCGAGGCTCACCGGTTTTGTTGGCTCCTTTCTGTTGAGCTGAATCAAAAGGCATTCCTGCAGCGATCTTGCTCCCACACCCGCGGGATCAAGCTCATGGATATACCTGAGCACCTTTTCTACGGTTTCTTCATCTGTATAAACATTCTGTGTAAAAGCGAGGTCATCGACAATGTCCTGAATGGACCTCCTTATGTAACCGCTTTCGTCCACACTGCCGACCAGAAATTCAGCTATTTCTTTCTGAGAATCGTCTAGTCTTAAAGTGCCTAGCTGTGTTTTTAAATATTGGGTGAAAGAGGTACCCGAAGCATAAGGAACCTGCCTGTCCTCATCATCTGCACTGTAATTATTTGCCTGTAAACGATAGCTGGGAATCTCGTCGTCACTAAGGTATTCATCTACATCGATCTCTGCTTCAATGCTTTCATTGCCTGGATCTTCATCCTGGTAATCGTTTTCGAAATCATCTTCGTATTCCTCCTTTTCCTCTTTCCCGCCTTCCAGGGCAGGATTCTCTTCAATTTCCTGCTTAAGCCGTTGTTCAAATGCCTGGGTAGGCAATTGAATGAGCTTCATCAACTGGATCTGCTGAGGAGAAAGCTTTTGAGATAATTTTAAATTTAATTGCTGCTTGAGCATACTGTTATAGGGCTTTCCATAAAAATAAGAAAACAATCTACAAA
>JBAVJE010000056.1:0-16271 GCA_049687615.1 Salinimicrobium sp.
GAGGAACTTTCAGTATTTATGGAAGATTTTGGTCGGGCGAACGGGCTTTACTTTGGTCCCGAAGGAGCCCTCTATGCCTGTGCCGATAATAATTCAGAAATATGGAAGATCACCGATAACAAAAAAGTTTCTGTGCTTGTTAAAGAATTTGACGGCAAAAAGTTCAATGGGCCAAATGACCTGTGGATAGATGCCCGGGGCGGAATCTATTTCACCGATCCTTATTACAAACGACCTTACCGTAATTATCCTGAACAGCCAATTAAGGAGCAGAGAGTTTATTATCTCACGCCAGATCAAAAACAGCTTAATATCGCCACGGAAGATCTTATTAAACCTAACGGCATCATTGGTACTCCCGACGGTAAAACTTTATTTGTGGCCGATATTGAAGACAACAAAACCTGGAAATACGACATCGGCGAAGATGGTAGTCTTAGCAACAAAACTTTATTTACCAATCTGGGATCTGACGGAATGACGCTGGATGCCCGGGGAAATGTTTATCTCACCGGCGACGGCGTTAGCGTTTTCAATCCTAAAGGGGAAAAGATTCTGCACATCCCTGTAAACAAAGAGTGGACTGCAAATGTCACTTTTGGAGGAAAAGACAATTGTTACCTGTTCATTACAGCTATGGATTCCCTTTTTAGTCTGAGAATGAATGTTCAGGGAGCGAAGTAGGAAAATTTAATCTTGATAAAAGGCCTCACAAGTTCGGGAACTTGTGAGGCCTTTTTTGTTGTAGCGTATTGCCGGACTTAAACTACGTATACTTCGAGGAGCTCTGCGCCTTCTTGGGAAGACAGCTCAATTTTGTCATTTTTGGCAGGTATTAAAAGGGTCTGGCCCTGCTCTATAACTTCAGAATTACCTTCGATCGAGACTTGAGCGTTGCCGCTCACGCACATGAAGATCACGAAAGAATCAACAGCCGAGTAATCTTTTTCCAACCTGCCGTTTACCGGTAAAAAGTTGGTCGTAAAATATTCGCAGCTAACAACTCTATTCGACTCATTTTCTTTTGAAGGATACTCTCTTTTGAAATCATCTTTTCGTTCAAAATCTAGCGCCTCCAGTGCGAGATCTGTATGGAGTTCACGGGAATTTCCCTGTGCATCCACTCTGCCCCAGTCGTAGATGCGGTAAGTAATATCTGAGGTCTGCTGAATCTCGGCCAGTAAGACTCCGGCGCCAATAGCGTGGACTTTCCCGGGCTTGATAAAAAAGGCATCGCCTTTCTTTACTTTTTCGAAGTTCAGCAATTCGGTGATCTTTCCGGAATTGAGATGCTCCAGGTATTCGGCTTCAGAAATGCTCTTTTTGAAGCCAACATTGATCTCTGCCCCTTTATCGGCCTGCATGATGTACCACATCTCGGTTTTTCCGAAAGAGTTGTGTTCCTTTTTTGCAATCTCGTCGTCCGGGTGCAGCTGTACAGAAAGTTCTGTCTTCGCATCTATGAACTTGATCAACAAAGGGAATTTGGCTCCAAAAACCTTAAAATTCTTCTTTCCGAGGAAATCTTCTTTATAGGTATCTAAAAGATGGTTGAGAGTTTGTCCTTTTAAAGGTTCATTTTCCACCACAGAAATGTCATTTTTGACACCTGAGATCTCCCAGCTTTCTCCAAGATTTTCACAACCTGAATCTTTATTAAGAATCTCCTTTAATTTATTACCTCCCCAGATCTTCTCCTTTAGAATGGGTTTGAATTTTATCGGGTAATTGAGCATAATTGATTTATTCGGGTTGGTAAAGATATTACAAAATGAATGAAGCCGGAAGCTGAGGAATAGGAATAGCTTTCTTAGCTCCCGAAAATGATTCTTTTAAAGCTTTTTAATTTTATATGTATCTTTTTCAGCTTTAAGAGAAGATGAAACAATTTTTTTTAATTCTGCTGCTCATCTCGGCCTGCAACCTGGGAGCACAAGACCGGGTACAGATCGCGGGTGACGTGACAACCGAAGGTCTTCCTCTTGAAAATGTACATATTAAGAACATTTCTTCCCAAAAATTTACTATTACAGATACTTCAGGAAAATTCCTGCTTAAAATGAAAGCCGGTGACACTTTGTTACTTAGCCATGTAGGGTTTCAGGATCGAATAAAATTCATCTCACAGGAGGAGGTACAGCAAAAATCATTGTTCCTGAAAATGCTTCAGAAGCCCGAAGAGCTCAAAGAGGTTCTGGTTAATGAGCCTTCCAAAATAAATGCTGTAAGTCTCGGGATAATTCCGAAGGAAATCAAAAGCCTTTCGGTCAATGAGCGACGGCTGAGAACCGCAGGTGATTTTAAACCAATTCATCTCCTTAGCATCCTGGGCGGAAGCCTGCAAGTCGATCCTATCCTCAATGCGATCAACGGCAGGACCAAGAGGCTTAAAAAGTATATTGCGATCGAGAAAAAGCAAAAAATTATCGCTTTTTTGGAGATGCACGCCATGGATTATATGAAAAAGGAGATGCAATTGACTACTTCGGAGGCGCAGTTGTTGATCAATTTTATTATTGAAGATGATCGCCTGCAAGATTTGCTTGATCTTGAAAAAGAGGCACGGCTTCAATTTTTCCTTCAGGATGCATGGTATCGGCTTAAGAATGAAACTTGATTTTTGGTGATTCCATGCAAATTAGAGCATCAAAGCTTCATACAAAACTCTATCAAAGTCATCAGCAATTCGAGGGTTTTCATACGCACTTCTCACAATTTTACTCAAGGTGTTGAAAAATTGAAAAAAAGTTTGATATTGTTATGCGCGCATAGCAATATTTTTCTAACTTTGAGATTCATGAAACAAAAGACCATTGACTATGTACTTCGTGCGACCTGGATGTCGGTTGCCAAGATGTACAATGAAGAAGCGAGCAAAGAAGGTAGTAGTATGGCAACAGGTTTTGTCCTGCTCAATATAGATCCGGAGTATGGTACCCCCTCAACCTCTCTGGGACCACAAATGGGAATGGAGGCTACCAGCCTTTCCCGTACATTACGAACGATGGAAGATAAAGGACTCATCAAAAGGAAAAAAAATCCTGAAGATGGCCGTAGCGTATTGATCCACCTCACCGATTATGGGAGGGAAATGAGGGATTACTCAAAAAAAGTGGTACTCACTTTTGATGAGGCGGTAAAAAAAGAAATTCCCCAGGATGACCTGGAGAAATTCATAGAAGTAGCCCAAAGGATCATGGAGCTCATCTCTTCCAAAAAAATATATCACTAATTAGAAAAAACACAGTATCTGTGATCACCAAAAATCAATGAACAACATGAAACGAAGAATTAACAAAGTTGCAGTAATCGGCTCTGGAATTATGGGGAGCGGGATTGCCTGTCATTTTGCCAATATTGGCGTGCAGGTGCTCCTGTTGGACATAGTACCAAGGGAATTGACAGACAAAGAAAAACAAAAAGGCCTCACTCTCGAGGATAAAAGTGTGCGTAACAGAATTGTCAACGATTCTCTGCAGGCTTCTCTCAAGTCAAAACCCTCGCCTATTTACCACAAGGACTTTGCAAACCGAATCAAAACCGGGAATCTCGAAGACGACATTTCAAAAGTTTCAGAAGTCGATTGGATTATTGAGGTGGTGGTTGAAAGACTTGACATTAAAAAGAAAGTTTTTGATAATCTTGAAAAATACAGAAAAGAAGGAACCTTAATTACTTCCAATACTTCGGGAATTCCTATACAACAGATGAGCGAAGGCCGCAGCGAAGATTTTCAAAAGCACTTTTGCGGAACCCACTTCTTTAATCCTCCGCGGTATTTAAGGCTGTTCGAGATCATTCCCGGCCCTAAAACTTCTAAAGAAGTACTGGAGTTTCTGAATGAGTATGGGGAAAAATTCCTTGGAAAAACTTCGGTAGTTGCCAAAGACACTCCGGCTTTTATTGGAAACAGGATTGGAACCTACAGTATTATGAGCCTCTTCCACATGGTGAAAGAACTTGGTCTTACCGTAGAGGAGGTTGACAAACTTACCGGTCCGGTAATAGGAAGACAAAAATCTGCCACTTTTCGTACCGTAGACCTCGTAGGATTAGATACGCTGCAGCATGTAGCCCAGGGTTTACATAAAGGAGTGCCTACAGACGAAGAGCACGATCTTTTCGCCATGCCAGATTACATCAACACCATGGTGGAGAATGAATGGTTTGGAAGCAAGAGCGGTCAGGGCTTTTATAAAAAAATCAAAAATGACGACGGTTCCAGTGAGATTCAATCTTTAGATCTGGATACTCTCGAATACAGAACTCAAAAAAGAGCAAGTTTTTCAACTTTAGAACAAACGAAAACGATTGAAAAAGTAGAAGATCGTTTTAAAGTTCTTGTCAATGGCAAAGACAAAGCCGGTGAATTCTACCGAAAGAATTTCGCAGCCATTTTCGCCTATTCTTCACGACGTATTCCTGAGATTACAGATGAGCTTTACAAGATAGATGATGCCATGAAAACCGGTTACGGTTGGGAACATGGACCATTCCAGATTTGGGATGCTATTGGTGTAGAAAAAGGTATTGAAATGATGAAAGCCGAAGGTAAAGAACCTGCGGCCTGGGTGAATGAAATGCTGGAGAGCGGCAGTAAGTCCTTTTATTCCGTTAAAGACGGAAACACCTATTACTACGACATCCCGACAAAAAACTATAAGAAAATTCCGGGACAGGATGCATTTATCATCCTCGACAATATAAGGGAATCTAAAGAGGTCTTTAAAAACAGCGGGGTAGTTGTCGAAGATCTTGGGGACGGAATTTTGAATGTGGAGTTCCGCAGCAAGATGAACTCGATTGGCGGTGATGTACTCGATGGGTTGAACAAAGCAATTGACATGGCCGAAAAAGACTACCAGGGACTGGTAGTAGCCAACAACGGAAAGAATTTTTCTGTAGGAGCTAACATCGGAATGATCTTTATGCTGGCAGTTGATCAGGAATATGACGAGTTGAACACAGCCATCAAATATTTCCAGAACACTATGATGCGCATGCGCTACTCCTCTATTCCAACAGTAGCTGCACCACATGCGATGACTTTGGGTGGAGGTTGTGAACTTTCACTTCATGCAGACAAAGTTGTGGCAGCAGCTGAGACCTATATTGGGCTTGTTGAGTTTGGTGTAGGCGTTATCCCCGGTGGTGGTGGTTCAAAAGAAATGACTGTACGTGCTGCAGATACTTTCCAAAAAGACGACGTAGAGCTCAACCGATTAAGAGAACACTTCTTAACTATTGGAATGGCTAAAGTGTCTACTTCGGCTTACGAAGCTTTTGACACTAACATCCTTCAAAAAGGAAAAGATATAGTTGTTATGAACCCCGACCGTCAATTGGCAATCGCTAAACAACATGCGCTATTGATGGCCCAAAATGGCTATACGCAACCAGTTCCCCGAACAGATGTGAAGGTATTGGGTAAACAGGCTTTAGGGGCATTCTATGTAGGGACAGATCAAATGTTCGCCGGAAAATACATTAGTGAACACGATAAAAAGATCGCCAACAAACTGGCTTATGTAATGGCCGGAGGGGATCTTTCAGAAAACTCCTATGTGAGTGAACAATATTTGCTGGACCTGGAAAGAGAAGCTTTCCTATCCCTAACCGGAGAGAGAAAAACTTTAGAGAGGTTGCAGCACATGTTGAAAAAAGGAAAGCCTTTAAGAAACTAGATATGAGGTTTTAAACAATCTCATTTTCAAATCTAATATCTAAAAAATACTAAAATGAAAACAGCATATATAGTTAAAGCATACAGAACCGCGGTCGGAAAAGCACCTCGTGGGGTTTTTAGATTTAAAAGGCCCGATGAACTTGCAGCGGAAACCATCAAGTATATGATGGATAAGCTCCCTGAATTTGACAAAAAAAGAATTGATGACGTAATTGTGGGTAATGCCATGCCCGAAGCCGAACAGGGGCTTAACGTTGGTAGGTTCATTTCCCTTATGGGCTTGGACATTAAAGACGTTCCGGGAATGACGGTGAACAGATATTGTGCTTCGGGACTTGAAACCATCGCTATCGCCACTTCCAAAATCCAAAGTGGTATGGCCGATTGTATTATTGCAGGAGGAGCAGAAAGCATGAGTTACATCCCAATGGGAGGTTACAAACCTGTTCCGGACTACAAACTGGCTAAAGCAGGACATGAAGATTATTACTGGGGTATGGGGCTTACTGCGGAAGCAGTGGCTCAAAAATATAATGTGAGCCGTGAAGACCAAGATGAGTTCGCATATAACTCACATCAAAAAGCGCTAAAGGCCCAGAAAGAAGACCGTTTTCAGGATCAGATCGTTCCTATTAAGGTTGATCAAACCTACGTAGACGAAAATGGAAAAAAACAGACCAGATCTTATACGGTAAATAAAGATGAAGGCCCACGTGCAGATACTTCCAAGGAAGTACTTGCCAAACTGAGACCCGTTTTTGAAACAGGTGGAAGTGTCACCGCAGGAAACTCTTCCCAGATGAGTGATGGAGCAGCTTTCGTCATGGTTATGAGTGAAGAGATGGTCAAAGAACTCAATCTTGAACCCATTGCGCGTCTTGTGAGTTACACCGCTGTAGGGGTAGAACCCAGGATCATGGGGATTGGACCAGTTTATGCCATTCCAAAAGCCCTTAAACAGGCAGGATTAAAACAAAATGACATGGAATTGATTGAGCTAAACGAAGCATTTGCTTCTCAATCTCTTGCGGTCATAAGAGAATTAGGCCTGGATCCAGAAAGACTAAATCCTAATGGTGGAGCCATTTCAATGGGCCACCCACTAGGATGTACGGGAGCTAAACTATCGGTTCAAATCTTCGATGAAATGCGCAAACGAAACCTCAACAACAAATACGGTATGGTTACCATGTGCGTTGGAACAGGACAGGGAGCAGCCGGAGTTTTTGAATTTTTATCATAACAAATTTCAGCATTGAGATCTGAAATATCAGACCTAAAATTATTGATCATTAAAAAAACTAATAAGCTTGGGACGGCTTCTAAAGGTTGATATCTCAAGTCTAATATCTATAAGAAAATGAGTACAGAAACAGAAAACAAGAAAAAAGACCTGCTTCGCGGAGGCCAGTTCCTGGTTAAGGAAACCGATGCGGAAAACATTTTTACGCCTGAAGATTTTACCGAGGAACAAAAAATGATGCGTGACTCTGTAAAGGAATTTGTCGATAGAGAAATTTGGCCCAAAAAGGAAGAGTTCGAAAAGAAGAATTATAAGCTTACCGAAGAGCTTATGAAAAAAGCCGGTGAAATGGGCTTTTTGGGAGTTACAGTACCCGAAGAATATGACGGACTGGGAATGGGCTTTGTAACAACCATGCTTGTGGTTGATTACATCTCTGGTGCTACAGGATCTTTCTCTACTGCTTTTGGTGCTCATACCGGAATTGGAACCTTGCCTATCACCCTTTACGGAACCGAGGAACAAAAGAAAAAATATGTACCTAAGCTTGCTACAGGTGAGTGGTTTGGGGCTTATGCCTTAACCGAACCTGGTGCAGGTAGTGATGCTAATTCAGGAAAAACCAAAGCGGTACTTTCTGAAGATGGAAAATACTACAGCATCACCGGTCAAAAAATGTGGATCTCCAATGCCGGATTCTGTAACCTTATGATTGTCTTCGCCAGAATTGAGGATGATAAGAACATCACCGGATTCATTGTAGAATACGATCCAGAAAATGGTATTTCTCTGGGAGAAGAAGAAAAGAAACTGGGAATCCACTCCTCTTCTACCCGTCAGGTTTTCTTTAACGAGACCAAAGTACCGGTAGAGAATATGCTTGCCGGAAGAGGAGAAGGCTTCAAAATAGCCATGAATGCCTTGAACGTGGGACGTATCAAACTTGCCGGAGCTTGTCTTGACGCTCAACGTAGAACGATTACCGAAGGTGTTAAATATGCGAATGACAGGGTCCAGTTTAAAACCCCGATCGCACAATTTGGCGCAATTAAATCTAAGTTGGCCGAAATGGCAACCTCAGCATATGCCGGAGAATCGGCATCTTATCGTGCTGCAAAAGACATCGAAAGCCGAATTGAAATTCGTAAAGAAGAAGGTGCTTCAGATCAGGAAGCCGAGTTAAAAGGTGTAGAAGAATTCGCAATAGAATGTTCTATTCTGAAAGTAGCTGTTTCTGAAGATATTCAAAAATGTACAGATGAAGGAATCCAGATTTTTGGAGGTATGGGCTTCTCTGCCGATGCTCCAATGGAATCTGCATGGAGAGATGCCAGAATCGCAAGGATCTATGAAGGAACTAATGAGATCAACAGGATGCTTTCTGTAGGAATGCTTATTAAAAAAGCTATGAAAGGCCATGTTGACCTTTTAGGCCCGGCAAATAAAGTTGCCGATGAACTTACAGGTATTCCTTCTTTTGATAAACCCGATTATTCTGAACTTTTTGCTGAAGAAAAAGAAATGATCGCCAAGCTGAAAAAGGTATTCCTGATGGTTGCAGGAAGCGCAGTTCAGAAATACGGGCCACAGCTGGAAGATCATCAACAGCTACTATTGGCTTCTGCTGATATTCTTATAGAAATATATATGGCCGAATCTGCCATTTTAAGAACCGAAAAGAACGCTAAACGCTTTGGTCAGGATACTCAAAAAGAGCAAATCGCGATGGCAAAACTTTACCTGTACCATGCGGTTGATCTTGTCAACCAACAAGCCAAAGAGGGCATTGTCTCTATTGCCGAAGGTGATGAACAACGCATGATGCTTATGGGTCTCAAGCGTTTTACCAAGTACGAAAATCAGCCGAATGTGGTTGAACTCAGAAATACTATCGCTGAGAAAGTTATTGAAGAGAATAAATATCCTTTCTAAAATTAATTTGCATCTATTAAATCTAAAGGCCGCTTTTATGAGCGGCCTTTTTTTTTTCCCAATCTTTTAACGCTTTATAACTGTAACATTTTATAGCTTTCAGAAGAACCCTAAAAATTGTCACTTTTGGAACCCATGACTCGCTATGTGCTCATCACCATTGGCATTTTGCTGACAATATATTTTCTGTTGTTCTTTTTGTTCAAGAAGCTCGGGAAGGATCCTAACAGCATATTGCCGCACAACATTGCCGGCCGTATAAAGATCCCTTTGATCATATTTTTATTGGCCGTTGGAATTCAAGCCGGCCTTATTAACCGGGAGTTCATCGCCGGAGAAAGAACAGTTCAGCTCTTTAAACAGATAAGATCCATTCTTGTTATCATCAGCTTCACCTGGTTCATCATAGTAGGTTTGAGGATCGCGAAAAATCAAATTTTAAAAAGATTTAATGTCTCCGAAAAGAATAACCTCAGGGCGCGAAAGGTATACACACAATTCAACATCATTGAAAGAGTTAGCATTTTTATCATTGTTCTGGTAGCAATAGGCCTTGTGCTCATCACCTTTGACGGAATACAGGAAATTGGAATGAGCTTCCTCACTTCGGCAGGAATAGCCGGAATAATTTTAGGGCTTTCAGCACAAAAGGTCATTGGTGCCATACTTGCTGGAATTCAAATCGCCATAGCCCAACCAATTCGCATTGATGATGTCGTGATTGTAGAGGGAGAATGGGGCCGTGTGGAAGAGATTAAGCTCACCTATGTGGTGGTAAAGATCTGGGATAAACGAAGGTTGGTCCTGCCCACAACCTATTTTATTGAAACTCCTTTTCAAAACTGGACCCGCACTTCTTCAGACATTTTGGGAACGGTTTACATCTATACCGACTATAATTTTCCCATTGAAGCCTTAAGGACAGAGCTCACCCGGCTCCTCAAAACCACAGATCTATGGGATGGGGAAGTAAACGTCATTCAGGTCACAGATGCCACCGAAAAAACGATGCAACTTAGGGCGCTAATGAGCGCAAGTGATGCCACTACTGCCTGGGATCTGCGTGTTTTTATCAGAGAAAACCTCCTGAAATTCATTAAAGAAAATTATCCTGAAAGCCTTCCCCAGACCAGGGTATTTCTTAAAGAAAATCATCCTCCTGCAGAAGGGCCTTCAGGCGCTCTTCCGTAGTAAGTCCATGCGAGAAATTCATAGCTGTTTCAATAAGAGCGAGATGAGAATACGCCTGAGGGAAATTCCCTAATAGCCTTTTGGATTCAAAATCCAGATCTTCACTAAACAGTCCGAGGTGGTTGCTGTAAGACAGGAGGTCATCAAACATCTTAATTGCCTTATCTTTTTCTCCAATCTTATAGAGACTATTGATAAACCAGAAGGAACAGATAGTGAAGGACGATGACGGAATCCCGAAATCATCTTTGTTCTTATAACGGAACAACAAGCCATTATGACAAAGTTCCTTCTCTGTGGCCTTGACGGTACTCACATACCTTGGATCTTTTGCCTTAATGAATCCATAATTCTCCATTAGCAAAGTGGAAGCATCAAGATCTTTAGACCCGTAGGACTGAGTATACGCCTGCATTTCCTCATTCCAGCCGTTTTCGTAAATATCGTCATAGATCTCTTTTCTCAAATCTTTCCAATCCTCGGAGTTAATTCCATTACGCAAAATCTCTCCAATTTTCACAGCTCTGTCAATTGCGACCCAGCAAAGCAGCTTTGAGAAGATAAAGTGCCGCTCTTCTGTCCTAAATTCCCAGATCCCTTTATCAGGTTGTTTCCAATGTTCCTTCACAATACGAACAATACCACGAACGAGGGTCCAGAGTTCTTCACTGTTCTCCAATGTGGTTTCAAATTGCAGAAACTGCTGGTAGATCACCTCCATTAGAATTCCGTAGATGTCATTTTGCTTCTGGAGATAAGCGGCATTCCCTACCCGCACGGGTTTAGAATTCTGATATCCTTCAAGATGGTCTAAAATATGTTCGGTAAGCTCTTTTTTCCCGTCGATGCTGTACATAATTTGCAGTTTCTCATCTTTGTCGGGAATAATGTCGATGATGAACTGTAGAAAATTATGTGCCGATTCCCTGTGACCAAGCCCTGCCATGATTTTTATTACCATTGAAGCATCCCTTATCCAGCAGAAACGGTAATCCCAATTTCGCACTTCTCCAATAGTCTCGGGCAGTGAAGTTGTGGCGGCTGCCAATACTGCACCTGATTTTTCAAAAGTCAGGGCTTTCAGGACCAGTGCACTTCGATTTATTTCGGTGTCATAAACAGGAAATTTGGTTGTTTCTTCACTCCAGTTCATCCAGTAGGTCTTGGTGCGCTGAAATTTAAGATAAGCCCGTTCCAGGTTCTGCTCTCTTAGTTTTTCGTGATAACCCAGTAAGAAAAAAGCATTTCCCGTTAGTGTAATCTCCTCTGCGTTGCGGACATCATCCAGACCCAGATTGGTATATAGAAACAAGGAATCATACTTTCCTTCCTTAGTGAAACTCTTCAGATAATAACGGTGGTTTTCAATATAGGTTTTTTCCCTGGCGTAATCCAATCTGGGATCAAACCGGACTCTAATTTTGGGGTGTCCCTTCATAATATGAATGAACCTAATAACATCGGGTGGAGCATAAAAAGTACCATTATCCTCCCGATAACGGGGCATGAAATCTAATATCTGAAAAGCGGCTTCATCGCTTGAATAAGTTGTGCAGAGAATATTGGTCTTCCAAAGATATTTTTGGGAGGTAGTATAGCTATCATCAACTTCAATAGAAAAGCTTCCACCTTTCTTTTCATCCAGCAGTTTTGCGAAGACAGAGGCAGAATTAAAATTTGGCAAACAACACCAGTCCATCGAACCATCCCGCGACACTAAAGCCGCGCTTTTGCAATTCCCTATTATACCGTAATCTAAGTTATTCATTGTCTTAAAGTTCTTTTAAAGGAGTAGCCTCCCTCTTTAAATTTTCGGAAATTTATGGAAAATGCATTAGATAGAACCCACTGAAAATTAATTATGGGCAAAACAATAATTATTTCCAATCGCCTACCCCTACAAATAAATATTGACGATAATGAAGAACTAGAAGTCACTCCTAGTGTTGGAGGCCTTGCGACCGGTCTCAAATCTTTTCACGAGGAGGGTGACAGCATCTGGATTGGCTGGACAGGATTGGCCGAAGAAGATATTCCCGAAAATCTGTTGTCTGAGGTCTCAAAAAGGGCAAAGCAGCAGGATTGTATTGCCGTCTCCCTTACTTCTGAAGAAATCGATAATTTTTATTATGGTTTCAGTAACAGAACTATTTGGCCTCTATTCCATTATTTTATGGAATATACAGAATTCCATCCTGAACATTGGGAGGCGTATAAAAAAGTAAATCAAAAATATGCCGATACTGTAGTAGAACATCTTGATGATGGGGATACGGTTTGGGTTCATGATTACCAGCTTTTACTACTACCTGAGCTAATAAGAAAACAAAAGCCCAATGTTACCATCGGTTTTTTTAACCATATTCCCTTTCCGTCTTATGAGGTTTTCAGAACACTTCCCTGGAGAGAAGAAATTTTGAGAGGCATGCTGGGATCAGATCTTATTGGCTTTCATACATTCGACTACGAAAGACATTTTTTAAGATCTGTCAATCGCATTTGCAGATATGACCTCAACTTTAATTCGGTAAACATTGGTAATAGAATTGTTAAGTCTGAATCTTTTCCCATGGGGATTGACTACAACAAATTTCGAAATGCCGCTAAAGAACATCACAGCCAACCGCGAAGCGAAAACACAGATATTCAAAAGAAGCTGGATTATCACAAATATGTTACCCGTAACACAAAGCTTATCCTTTCCATAGACAGATTGGACTACACAAAAGGAATCGCCAACAGGATAAGGGCTTTCGGATACTTTTTGGAGAAGTATCCCGAGTATCAGGAAAAGGTCAGGCTTATTATGCTCGCAGTTCCATCCAGAACTAATGTCCCACAATACCAGCTGCTTAAAAAAGAGGTAGATGAGCTGGTTGGCCGCATCAATGGACAGTTTGCCACCGTAAACTGGACGCCTATCTGGTATTTTTACCGCTCAATGCCATTTGAGAACCTCATCGACCTATATTGTTCCAGTGATGTCGCTTTAATCACCCCGACCCGTGACGGAATGAATCTTGTGGCCAAGGAATATATAGCCACGCGCACAGATAATACAGGGGTACTCATCCTTAGTGAAATGGCGGGAGCCGCGCATGAGCTTAACGAGGCCCTTATCATCAACCCTAACAATTTTGAGCAGATTGTTGACAGCATTAAACAGGCACTTGAAATGCCCGAGGAGGAGCAAAAAAGAAGAAATAAAATCCTTCAGAAACGTCTAAAGCGTTATAACGTCGAAAAATGGGCAAAAGATTTTATGAAAACCCTGTCAGAGACCAAGAAAACGCGAAAAGCCTTTAAAACCATTGAGCTTACACAGAACATTCAAAAAGACCTTTTTGAGAAGTATAATTCAGCACAACGTCGTATGCTGTTTCTCGATTATGACGGTACGCTTATCAATTTTGTAGACAAACCTGAAGATGCTAAACCAGACGATCAACTTAAATCCCTTATAAACAGATTAGCCATTCAAGAAAATACCCAGGTGGTTCTCATTAGCGGACGGGACAAGGAGACCTTGGGCAAATGGTGGAAAGATGTACCGGTGGAACTAATATCAGAACATGGGGTATGGCACCGGCCCGTAAATGAAGATTGGGAACTTTCTGAAAATCTCAACAACAGTTGGATGAAAACAATAAGACCCATCCTGGAGACATTCGTAGACCGCACCCCGGGAACTTTTATCGAGGAAAAAAATTATTCTTTGGCGTGGCACTTTAGAAAAGCCAATCCCGAACTCGGTGAAGTAAGAGCCAACGAACTTTCAACAGTTCTTAAGGATATGATTTCCAATCACGGGCTTAGTGTTTTAAAAGGCAATAAGGTCCTCGAGATCAAGAGCAGCGGAGTCAATAAAGGGAAAGCAGCCAATAAAAGACTTACCGAAAAGTTTGATTTCATCTTTGCAATTGGTGATGACTGGACAGATGAATATCTTTTTACCGAGCTCCCCGATTATGCTACTACGGTAAAAGTAGGTATGATCAAAACCGATGCGAAATATTACTTGGATAATGTGGAGCAGGTTAGAGAACTGTTAGATGGTTTTGTGAATTTGACCCATTAAAATCTATTCCTTTAAAAATGTTAAATCTCCGCTAAACCCGCATGAATTTTAAAGTAACCTTAACTATGTATCCCCATAGAGCATCCTAAATTTGAATTATATTAGATCCTAAATACAAAAGATAATTTAACTCAAAAAAATTAAAAATGAAAGCAGGTAAAATATTGGTTGGAATTCTTTCAGGTGCTGCTGTTGGTGCAGCTTTCGGAATGCTTTTCGCTCCTAAAAAAGGTAAGGAAACCCGTAAAGAAATTTCCGACAAAGGCAATGAGTATATGTACGATACCAAAAGTAAATTCAATGATCTTACCGATAATCTTTCCCATAAGTATGATTCTGTAAAATCAAAAATGAAAGGAAAGTCCAATAAAATCGCCGCCAAGATGGACGGAGATGATAAGATCATCTACTAGTTTTTCATATAAAAAGAACCTTAAAGGCTGCTGTTTGGCAGCCTTTTTTTGTTCCCTGTTTTTTAGTACTTTAATTGCATAAAAAAATTCCCCACACATGTTCAAAAAATTACTTTTTTCGGCCTCTTTGATATTCACTTTTGCTGCTTCTGCTCAGGAAAAGGCACCACCGCAGGTCGATCTTAGGATCTATGATATAATAGATGATGTTTCGGCAGACAGTATAGAGTCAGACATTAGAAAATTGGTGAGTTTTGGCACCAGGAATACCTTTAGTGATACTGTTTCTGATTCCCGCGGAATAGGTGCTGCAAGACGATTCATAAAGGCTGAATTTAAAGAAGTTTCCAAGCAATGTGGCGATTGCCTGGAAGTGTTCTATCAAAAAGACTTTGTCACAAAAGAAGGGAATGACCGGGTACCAAAAGATGCATGGGTGGTGAACGTCGCGGCAGTCCAAAAAGGAAAAAAATACCCCAACCGCTATATTATCATGAGCGGCGACATTGACTCCCGGGCCGGAAATACAACTGACTACACAACAGATGCGCCGGGAGCCAACGATAACGCAAGCGGTATGGCCGGTGTAATGGAAGCTTCCCGGGTGCTTTCAAAGTATGACTTCGACAACAGCATTGTATATCTTGGACTTTCGGGGGAAGAACAAGGTCTTTTTGGAGGCCAGATCTTTGCTAAAATGGCCAAAGAGAAAGGATGGGAAATTATTGGCGTCCTTAACAATGATATGATTGGAAATATTGAAGGCGTAGACGGCGTGATTGACAACCGCACTTTCAGGATCTTTTCTGAACCCGTACCTCCTACCGAAACCGAAAAAGAACGCAGGCTTCGAAGGTACTATGGCGGAGAGGTCGACGGAATTTCGAGACAACTCGCCCGGTACATTTATAACACTACTAAAAATTATATGCCCGAAATGAACCCGATGATGGTTTACCGTCTCGACAGGTTTGGCCGCGGTGGGCATCACCGATCCTTCAATGACCTTGGATTTGCCGGAGTTCGTATTATGGAAGCCCATGAGAATTACAACCGGCAGCACCAGGATATAAGAGTAGAAAACGGGATCCATTACGGAGATGTGATTGAAGGCGTGAATTTTGATTACGCCAAAAAACTCACCGCTGTAAATGCCATTAATATGGCTAGTCTGGCCTGGGCACCCCCTGCGCCGCAGGAAGTGAAGATTGGTGGAGTGGTAGAACCTTCGGCTAAATTACAATGGAAAAAAGTTGGTGGTGAAGATGTGGCCGGTTATAAAATTTACTGGCGTGATACCACAAACCCTCAGTGGCAGCATTCGCGATATGTTGGAAATGTTGACAGCTACACCCTTAATGGAATTGTAATAGATAATTACTTTTTCGGAGTGGCTACTGTTGGAAAGAACGGTAACGAAAGTGTAGTGGTATTCCCTTCAGAGACATTGTAGGAACTAAAATTCTTACAAAGAAAATAGGTGGATAGGGATCATACGATTCCTATTTTTTTTGAATGTGCTATTGCCTTTCCACTTTCGGAAAAGTAACAGGTAGCTACACCCATGTCTTCCAGATTGGCCAAAACCTTTATAGTTGAGGATTTTTTTCGTCGTGAAGTTTGCCTTATATAAACGGCTTTAATATTCTTCGGAAATACTTTACAAATCCTTTCGTATAAATGCGGATCCTGTTGAGAATCATCTCTCATCAACACGTACTCCAATTG
>JBAVJE010000057.1:0-8625 GCA_049687615.1 Salinimicrobium sp.
CTTCAGAATTGGCTGGACAATTCATGCTGCAGGTGCGCGCCTACGACGGAATCGACCTGGACTCTGTTTATAAAGCCGTTCAGCAAACCTTTATAAAATTTGAAAAAGAGGGAATTTCAGAAAAAGATTTGAAAAGGATAAAAGCAGGACAGGAAACAGCCTTTTATAACAGTCTTTCCAGTGTTCTCGGAAAAGGTTTTCAGCTGGCCCAGTATGAGATCTTTGCCGATGATCCCGGAATGATCAATAAAGAAGTTGGAAAGATCCTGGCCGTCACTCCCGAAGATGTCATGCGGGTGTATAACAAGTACATCAAGGACCAAAATTATGTAATGACCAGTTTTGTTCCGAAGGGAGAAAAAGAACTTGCGCTTGAGAACGCTGTGAAAGCTGAAGTTGAAGAGGAAAAGATCGTAATGGGTGCCGAAGAAGAGGTTAACCCCGACCAGGAAGCTGCTTATGAAAGAACGCCTTCCTCTTTTGACCGCACAGTAGAACCGTCTTATGGAAATTCCCCTGAAGTTAAGGTGCCCGAGGTTTGGAAACAAAAGCTTTCTTCGGGAATGGAAATTTACGGCATTACCAACAAGGAGGTGCCGTTGGTACAATTTAACCTTAATCTCAAAGGCGGAATGCTTTTGGAAAACAAGGACAAGCTTGGAGTTTCTAATTTGCTGGCCGATTTGTTGACCAAAGGAACCGCCAATAAAACTCCCAAAGAATTAGAAGAAGCCATTGAGCTCCTGGGCGCGAACATATACGTATATGCGAGCGACGACAGTTTTGAGATTAGCGGAAGCACTTTAGCCAAGAATTTTGAACCTACAGTAGATCTCATTGAAGAGATCCTGCTGGAGCCACGTTGGGACAAAGAAGAGTTTGCACTGGCCAAGCAACAGGTGATAAGCCGTATTCAACAGGAAAAGGCTTCTCCCAACAGTATTGCTGCCAATGAATTTAAAAAACTTATCTATGGAGAAGGAAATATCCTTTCCAACAACAACCTTGGAACCGAGGCTTCTGTAGAAAATATAAAGTTAGATGACCTAAAAGACTATTACAACAGGAATCTCTCGCCACAGCTGGCATCTTTCCTGGTAGTGGGAGATATTCAGCAAGAAAAGGCCGTAGCGCTTGCAAAGGATTTGGCCAGCAAATGGCCTGTCAAAAATGTCAAAATTCCGGAGGTTTCGGTACCAAAAGCACCGGAGCAGTCACAGGTTTATTTTTACAATGTTCCCGGTGCCAAGCAATCGGTGCTCATGTTTGGTTATCCTGCCCTGGCAGAGACAAATGCCGATTATTATCCTGCGACTATCATGAACTACAGGCTTGGCGGCGGCGGATTCGCTTCGCAACTTACCCAGGAGTTACGTGAAGGAAAAGGTTATACCTACGGGATCAGGTCAGGCTTTAAAGGAAGCACCTATCCGGGACCATTCGTGATTTCCAGTGGGGTACGCTCCAATATCACCTATGAAGCCACCAGTCTGGTAAAGCAGATACTGGAAAATTATCCGGATTCTTTTGACCAGCAGGACCTGGAGGTAACCAAAGGCTTCATGATCAAGAGCAACGCGCGAAAATTTGAGACTATGGGGTCAAAATTGAATATGCTTAGAGACATGAGCAATTATGACTGGAAAGAAGATTTCGTGAAGCAACAGGAGGAAACTGTAAAGGAAATCACTGTTGAGCAAATCAAAGAGTTGGCAAGACAATATGTAAATCCAGGGAAGATGTACTACCTTATTGTGGGAGATGCCGAGACGCAACTGGACCGCCTGGAGCAGTTAGGTTTTGGAAAACCGGTTTTGCTAAATCCTGATGAAACAAAATAATTAAAGCTTTATTCCATAAAAAAATGCCCGGATTAAACCGGGCATTTTTTTATCCTGTTAAAAAGGCTATTTGTTCCCTTTTTTATTTCGATGTTTTAGAACTTCAGCTTCGCGAAAGAAAATAATCTCTTCGGCAATGTTGGTCACAAGATCTCCTATTCTTTCCAGTTTCTTAATTACCGAAAAAAGCAGCATACATTGATCGATAATATTTGGGTCTTTTTTGACCTCTTCAGAAATAATTCCGAAGGAAGCCATATTGATCTCATTAAGCACCTTATCTTTTTTAAATACCTTCCTGGCGACTTTTGTATCAACCTCACCGTAGGCATCGGCAATATCGTCGATCATGGATTGAGCGCAGTCAAACATCTCTACCACCCTCATCTTCTTCATCAACCGTTCTTCAATAGGCGCATCAACAGTGATGATATAATTGGAGATCCCGTACGCGTGGTCTCCTACCCTTTCAAGATCAAAGTTTATTTTTCTAAGAGCGAGAACAAAGCGAAGGTCACTCGCCACGGGATTATGCAAGGCTATAAAACGTTCACAGTCCCTGTCAATTTTCAGGTCGAGAGCATTTACGCGGTTCTCTGTATGCAATACCTCTTCGGCAACCTCGCTGTCATGGTTAAAAAAAGCCTCACGGGCATTAGCAATTTGCTTCTTACAAAGGTTCAACATTTCCAGTCCCGCCTGGTTAAGAGCTTCTTTATGTTGGTCTAAACTAATCATGGTTATAATTTTTATCCGAATCTACCGGTAATATAATTTTCAGTTTGTTTTTTATCGGGATTGGTGAATAATTTTCTGGACTTGTCATATTCGATCAATTCCCCAAGATAGAAAAATGCGGTGTAATCGCTCACTCTCCCTGCTTGTTGCATATTATGTGTCACTATCACAATGGTATATTTATCCTTTAGCTCATAGATCAATTCTTCGATCTTAGCTGTGGAAAGTGGATCAAGTGCAGATGTTGGCTCGTCCATCAAAATAATTGAAGGTTCAACTGCAAGAGTACGCGCAATACAAAGTCTTTGCTGCTGTCCTCCGGAAAGGGCCAGAGCAGATTTGTTCAGGTCATCTTTTACCTCATCCCATAAAGCTACCTGCTTGAGAGAATCCTCTACTTTCTCCTTAAGGAACTTTTTATCCCTAATCCCCTGGATTTTAAGACCATAAGCAACGTTCTCATAAATAGATTTCGGAAAAGGGTTTGGTTTCTGAAAAACCATACCTACCCTTTTGCGCAACTCCTCTACGTTCACATTTTTCTTATAGATATCCTCTCCGTCAATAAGAATGGATCCTTCCATCCTAAAGCCATCAACATAGTCGTTCATCCTGTCAAACAACCTCAAAAAAGTTGATTTTCCACAACCGGAAGGACCTATAAAAGCGGTAACCTTGTTCGCCTTTATGGTCATGTCAATTCCTTTAATTGCCATGAAGTCATCGTAAAATACTTTAACTCCTTTTGCCTCCAGCTTATGCTTTCTTTTAATAGATTTATCTATTACGGTTTCTTTTTCTTCTGTACCCATTAATCCAGGTTTATTTATTTGAATTTTTTCTGCCATTTATTTCTGAAATAAACAGCTATACCATTCATTATAAAGGTAATTAACAATAATATGACAATCGCCGCGGCGGCATTTACCTCAAATCCTGCCTGTGGTCTGGAGATCCAGTTAAAAATCTGTATTGGCAGTACAGAGAATTCATCCATTGGCGATGATGGTGCAAAAGGAACATAGGCCAGGGCACCAACCACGATAAGAGGTGCGGTTTCCCCCACAGCTCTTGACAAAGCAAGGATAACCCCCGTAAGTATACCTCCAAAAGAAGCAGGCAATAATTGACGGGAAACTGTTTGCCACTTGGAAGCCCCCAGGGCAAAGGAAGCATCTCTCACCGATTTTGGCACTGCTTTTAAGGCCTCACGAGTGGACACAATTACTATGGGTAAAATAAGTAAGGCAAGGGTAAAACTCCCGGCAAGTACGCTCGCTCCCATCTCCATGATACGCACAAAGACTTCAAGTCCCAACAAACCATAAATGATTGATGGTACGCCGGCAAGATTGGATATGTTGATTTCCAAAAGAGAGGAAAGTTTGTTCTTTTTCGAGTACTCCTCAAGGTATATAGCTGCTCCAATACCCAAGGGAAGAGAAATTATAGTGGTGAGTACCAAAATCCAGACACTACCCATAAGGGCGGTCCAGATACCCGCTCTATCTGCTTTTCTGGACGGAAGGTTGGTAATAAAATCCCAATCTATTCTTTGCAGGCCATCCACTAAAATAGAACCTATAAATATAGCCAGTAAAACCAGTCCCAGCAAAGTACAGGCTATTCCCCATACCTTGAACAACTTGTCCAGCAGCCTGTTTTTCTTAATATTATTCATACTTCTCCCTAAATTTTTTCCTGATCTTATAGCTGAAGGTATTCAACAGGAATGTAAAAATGAACAGGGTGATTCCGGCCGCAAAAATAGTTCTGTATTCCAGGGAACCATGCTGTACATCACCAAGGCTCACCTGCACAATATAAGCGGTAATTGTCTCTACCGGTACGGTTGGATCCAGCGTCAGCCTTGGCTGCTGTCCTGCCGCTATTGCTACGATCATGGTTTCCCCAATTGCACGGGAAACTGCCAGAATAATTGAAACAATAATTCCCGAAGAAGCTGCAGGCACAAGTACCTTGAATGAATTCTGAAGTTTGGTAGAACCCATTCCGTAGGCCGCTTCTCTAAGTGAATTTGGAACTGCATGCAGTGCATCTTCACTTAAAGAGGAAATAAAAGGAATGATCATGATTCCCATTACCAGTCCTGCTGAAAGGGAGTTAAAGCCGGAAAGTCCGGGAATAAAACTCTGCAAAAAAGGTGTGACTACAGTCAAAGCGAAAAAACCATAAACAACAGTAGGTACTGCTGCCAGGAGCTCAAGAGCCGGTTTTATGGTCTTTCTAAAACTCCTCGGGGCGTATTCACTTATGTAAATACTAATAGATAATCCTACAGGCACAGCAAAAGCAATGGCTATAAAAGAGGTAAGGAGAGTACCCGAAAGCAGCGGAAGAATTCCGAAGTGTTTTTCGGTAAACAATGGTGTCCATTCACTATCGGTCAGGAAATCAATGATGGAAACTTCGCTAAAGAAATTGACCGCTTCAATGGAAAGAACTAGAATAATTCCAACAGTAATCGCGATGGTCACAAGAGCACTGCCTAGCAGCGACTTTTCAATTAGCGTCTCTTTAAGTTTGGGCATAGAACGATGCATTATAAGGAAAACCAGGGTCCTGAACGGCCCTGGCATATTCCTTAATAATTTGAATTATTGTTGCCGATGTTTTTCAACAAAAGCCTGGAATTTATCTCTTTGTTCCTGGTATTCCTCACCTGTCAATGGCACATATCCAACGTCTTTAAGAAGAGTAGGCGCTTCGTTCAAATAGAAATTTACGAAATCAACTACCTTTGGATTGTTCTGTACAGAAGAACTGTTGACATAGATGAACAATGGACGGGAAAGTGGTGCATATTTACCGCTACTCACAGATTCTACAGAAGGTTCTACGCAACCTTCACCTCCGTCAACGGCAATCATCTTAAGCTTGTCTTGATTTTCTTCGTAATAAGCCAGACCAAAAAAACCGAGCCCGTATTTATCTCCTGCAACTCCCTGCACCAAAACGTTGTCATCTTCACTGGCTGTATAATCGCCCCTGCTGTTTCCGCTTTCTCCAACAATGGCTTCAGTGAAATAATCAAAAGTTCCTGAAGCTACCCCGGGGCCAAAAAGGTGAATTTCTTCATCTGGCCATTCCGGTCTTATCTGGTTCCAACGAGTGATCGTTCCCTGGGCTTCAGGAGACCATAACTTCTTAAGCTCTTCAACGGTCATACATTCTACCCAGTCGTTTTCAGGATTTATGACAACAGCAAGTCCGTCATAGGCTACTTCCAATTGTACAAAATCAATATTGTTTTTTTGAGCAGCTGTTTTTTCTGCATCTTTTATTGGTCTGGAAGCGTCAGAGATATCGGTTTCTCCTCTTCCAAACTTTTTAAATCCGCCTCCGGTTCCGGAAACCCCTATAGTAACATTTACATTTGGATCTTCTGCCCGGAATTCTTCAGCAACGGCTTCAGTAATTGGATATACAGTACTCGAACCGTCAATAGAAATCGAGCCGCTGTCGTTTGCATTATCTTTTTTATTGTTTCCGCAGGACATTACAGATAATGCTAAAGCGGCTACTAAAATCGATTTTTTCATAGTTTAGTTATTAAAATTGAATTTCAAATTGTAATCTATACATCAAACCGTCCTCTAAATTAAGGTTCATATCGGTATAAGTCACATCAGTTTGTACTTTTAGCTTATGCTTAACAATATATTTTGAGAGCGCCAGGGTGTACTGGTTTTCAATTGCCTTAGTGATCTCGTCATCAAGATCGATGGTGCTATACCGTCCTGCTACCTGAAAATTGTTTGCAAACACGTAGCCTGCCTGTAAATTGAATCCCTGACCCGCATTTACTTCATTTCCCGTAAGGTTACCATCAGAATTCCTGGCGAAGATCTCATCAGCTGTTCTGTTCGCATATTCTCCCATGATCGATAAGCCCTGATATTTGAACATAGCATCCAGGAAAAGTGTATTGATATCGGTTTCAAAGTACCCTTCATCATTTACCATATATGACCCTGCGTTCGATCTTGTCATCACAGCGTTGTTGTTGTAATTATAGCTCACTCCTACGGCAAGCTTCGGAGTTTGTTCCCGGTCCAGATCTGCCTGGGAATAATCATCGAAATCACCAAAAGGCAAAAACTCCAACCTACCGGTATATTGGTGTCCTCCAATATTTCCCGAGGTCACATTACGACCTTCTCCTTGTGAAACGGCCAATGCTTCCCTAATAAGAAAATTTTCGCCCAACATAAAAGAGTGGTGTAATTGCAGACCCATTTCCCTGCCAAGGTTAAAACGACTGTTCACAATAGAACGATCAACGGTTTCAAGGCTCCCCGAAGAGATCAAATACTCCCTGTTACCCGGCAATTTGGTTTGCCCCACCCAAAGCTCAAAATTATCGGCAAATTCATACATCACCACCGCATCTAAAATGAATCGCGGGGCCTCACTGGTATATTGAGAGGAACCACCCATATCTCTGTTAGACAATCCTAACTGTAATTTGTATTGTAATTTAGGACTGTAAGCAAATCCTTTAAATTTGAGACGGGCTCTTCTTATCAACATATTGGTTTCAGCATCTCCCCAATTACCTGATTCCGGGATACCCCATTCTGAAGTGAACAGAGATTGCAATCTTACGGTCATGTTGGCACTATAGGAACTGTCTTTAGCCACTACATTGAAAAGACCTTTCCCAAATTTACTTTCGGTAACATCCTGAGCTTGTGATGCAAATACAATTAACAGGAAAAAGCCGGTCATGGTCAATCTTGATAATTTCATACTGTTGTTTTTTTGTTACTGCAAATTAAGAACTCTTATGTTAAATCAACGTTAACTGCAATTTACGTTTGAGTAAAACCGTAATACTAACCTGTTTGGCAACTTTCTCCATATTTCTATATCAACAAAAACTAAGCATATATGAAACGATCTTAAGGAACATTAAGGGGTCAAAAATGGAATTTTTTGATCCCTTTGATGTAAAGCTAAAATTACCAAATGGTTAATCTTCGTCCTTTTTTAGAGAAGTTTTAAAATTGGATTCCTGCTATCTCCCCATATTTTTTGCTATTTTGGAAGGAACAAGAGCAGCAGTGAAAAAAACCAGGAGATACTTTTCATTCATCATTAGCGCAAGCATTATTGGCGCGCTCTTTTTGTTGTATTTTTTTTATCCTCCTTTTCAGGAATCCACCCAGGAGGCATGGAACATCCTTACAAGCCAAGATCAGGCAAGGATAGAGAACTATGTTGACCAGTTCGGAATTTGGGGGCCACTCGCCATTATCGTTTTTATCGTATTGCAAATGTTTCTTATTATTTTCCCCTCCTGGCTGCCAATTATTGTTGGAGTGGTGGCATACGGCTTTTGGTGGGGCATCCTTATCAATCTTATAGGTATAGGTATAGCCTCTACCCTGGGGTACCACATTGGCAAAAGACTGAAGGGCGTTTTTGTAAGCAAGGATAAGCTGGAAAAGATGGACTACTGGATCTCCAACTATGGCTTTGGAACGGTTATCCTCTTTAGGACCTCTCCCTTTTTCTCTAATGACGCCATAAGCTTTATTACAGGAATTCTAAAAATGGATTTTAAGAAGTTCATGCTGGCCACTTACTGCGGAATGATCCCGCTTTCGATAGCAGTAGCTTATTTCTCCAAGGACATTGACCGCCTTGAGAACGGGCTTTATTGGATTGGCGGAATTGGTGCAGTGCTTTATGCTGGCTATATTTACCTTGACTACAAAAAAAGAAAAAAGAAAGACATATGAGTTTTCCCACAGAAGAAGTGCGCGCTCAGTTCCCCGCGCTGAATATTAAAGATCAGGAACAGGTTTTCCCTATTTATTTTGATGGTCCCGGTGGAACTCAAATGGCAAAGCCGTGTATTGACAGAATGCTGGAATATATCTCTACCGGAATGGCCAATCTTCACGGCACCTTTTCCACTAGCAAAAATACCGATCTCTTGCTGGAGGAGGCAAAATCTGCCGTTGGAGATCTGGTGCATTGTGATGCCGAAGAAGTTGCTTTCGGGCAAAATATGACC
>JBAVJE010000058.1:0-11137 GCA_049687615.1 Salinimicrobium sp.
GTCTTCATAGAGCGCGTAAAGTGCATTTCCACCCGCGGCCACCGAAGTTTGATTGGCCAGATACATAGCGGGCCAGTCGATTTGCCCTTCCTGCATGAATTCCTCCCGGGCCAGGTAAGCCGCACGATAATCGGGATCATTTTCAAAGCGTAAAAAATAGGAAGGTAATTTCTGGTAATAGGCAGGATCTGGACTACTACCCCCGCCAATAAAGATCTCTTCGTCGTTGTCGCCGGTGAAAAGCCGGCTGCCTCCATAATCAATTCTACTGTCTCCAATACTTCCAAACTGGTAAGCGAGATTGGTATTTAGTTCGGCTTTTGGAGAGAGCTTCCAGTAATGGTTCAACATGAACACCGGTTCCTGTACGTGTCTCACCCTGGAATTCCTGATCTCCCCGTTTTGGTAACCCCAGTAGGAATTGTAACGGTCGCCTTTAAGATCATAAACTTCCTGTGAATTTGGTGATGTTTTGCCTCTCCTGTTCGGGGTATAAAAAGCTGTAAAATTAAGGCTGTGCTCCTCACTGAACTTCTTTTCTACAGCCAGGAAAAAGGAATTGGCGTCATAGAGCGTGCCGTCATAATAACTTTCCTCAGCATAGCGCCGGGCAAGTGAGACCGAGAAAGCCCAGCCATCCTCGGAAAGACCGGTGTGATAGCTGCCCATAAGTCTCCCGGAATAGGCGCGGTTGGCAACTGCGTATGAAAATTTTCCTCCCTGCCTGTACCGGGAAGCCCGCATGATCATATTAGTTGTCCCCGCAGGACCACCAAAAGCAACTTCGGAAGGAGCCATCCCCATGGTAAAAACCTGATTCCGCTGTACATCGTTTAATCCTCCCCATTGACTCCACAACGGTCGGTCATTGAAGATTTTGTTCATTTCAATTCCGTTGATCAAAACTTTTCCCCACTCGCTGTCATAGCCCCTGGGACGAAAAAATGTCGGGCTGAAGTCAAAGGCGGCGGCATTGAGAAAAACGTCTCTTGAAGCCTGCAAAAGACCGGAAATACTGGAATAACTACCGTCTTCCTCATCCAGTTCCTGATCTGAAAGGCTAATCACCGCTGTTTGCTGCTGCATTTCAGGTAAATCAGCTTCCAGGAACAGGTTGCCGAGATCTATATCTTCCGCAGTAATTGTAATGGGATAACGCCTGCCAAAAAAGGCATTTTTAGAGAGTATCAGGATTTGTTCTCCCCTGGGCAAGTCGCCCGAAAAGCTAAAATTTCCATCGGAATCTGTAATTTCATAATAAGCCGTTCCTGAGATTTTGACCTCGGCACCGGCTATTGGAAATAAAGATCTCTCCTCCACAAGTTTGCCCTTGAGCACTTGTGCAGAAAGGGATGAAGAGCTTAAACAAAAAAGAAATAAAAACCTCCTCCCGAGGCTGAAAACTTTAGCCATAATTATTTGAAAGGGAGGCAATTGAAAAACAATATTACAATTAAAAATTATATCTTTATTTCCCCCCTGCTAAGTTTTAACAAAAAAATTTTCAGGTAGTTATGAAGCCAGGGAACCGGTTATGGATTATTATTTGCATGACTGTTTTTGTGCATTCAGCAGCCTCTTTCGGGCAGGAAAAGAAAGACTATAAGCTCGTTAGTATTGCATTTTACAATCTGGAGAATCTTTACGATATCTATGATGATCCACTCACCTTTGACGATGATCGCACTCCGCAGGGAAAAGACCATTGGACCGAGGTCGTTTATCAAAAAAAGATCAAAAATATGGCTTATGCCATTAGCCGTATAGGTCACGAAGAAGCCCATGATTTTCCGGCAATTTTAGGCGTGTGCGAGGTTGAAAATCGTGAGGTGCTGGAAGACCTGGTAAATTCTGAAATTCTTGTTCCTGCCAACTACGGTATTGTTCATTATGATTCCCCGGACCTGAGAGGAATAGATGTGGCTCTGCTTTATAAAAAGGATCTTTTTGTGCCTCAACATTCGGCAGTCCATGAATTAGTGTTGCATGATCCTAATTCACCCGAAAAAAGGCTTTTTACGAGAGATCAATTGGTGGTTTCGGGATTTCTTGACGGAGAGCTCATTCACGTGATTGTAAACCATTGGCCATCCCGAAGCGGAGGGGAGAAACTAAGCAGTCCAAAAAGGGAAAAAGCCGCCTTGCTTAACAGAAAAATCATAGACTCGTTACAAAGAAAAGATCCTTATGCCAGGATCATCTCTATGGGGGACTATAATGATGAGCCTTTCAACAAAAGCATTAGTAAAGTACTTGGTGCAAAAGCCAAAAAAGAGCATACCGGCAGGACAGATTTGTACAATCCCATGGCAGCCATTTCTGAAAAAGGTATTGGCAGTCTCGCTTATATGGATGGTTGGAATCTCTTCGACCAGATCATGGTATCAAAGCCATTGCTAAAAAAAGACTTCAGCAGTTACAGCCTCTATAAAACTGCCGTTTTCAATCCTCAATTTTTAATGACTCCAAACGGGCAGTACAAAGGATATCCCTTCCGAAGCTTTGGCAACGGCGGATTCACCGACGGCTATAGCGACCATTTTCCGGTCTATGTGCTACTGCTTAAGCAATTAGAAGGAGAACCAGGCGCTCCAAGGAATTCTGGACAACACGATGATCAAAGCCAAGGTGTAGAAAATCGATAGTAACTTGAACTTAGGGCGCGAAGTAAGTTTTTTCTTGTGTTTTGAATAACCGATTGTGATTAAAGCGATCGCAATGATCATCATCAAAGGGTGCTCTACAAGATATAATCTAAGAGTAGCATCACGCATCACTTCGCCCATTCCTACTTCTCCAAAAGCCTGGAAGTAGGGTGATAAGAAATACAGTACAATGCCAATTAGCAGCTGAATGTGAGATACAATCAAGGTAAATAGTGCCAGCCTGAAATCTGTCGCTCCATATTCTTTTCTTGAAAAGAAACCTATAAGGACTTTTCCGGAAGAAATGATCAACATGAACAAAACAAGATAAGCCCAGTAAGAGTGGATGAATTGGACGGTAGTGTACATTCTGTTAGTTTTTTAAGGGGTAAATATAACTTTTTCTGCATAAAAAAACCGCCTCCAAAACAGAGACGGTTTTTAGCATTTTTGAAAGATTTATTCCCAGGTGTTTGTGGCGGACTCTCCTCCCCAGATTAAGGTCGCGAGATATGGATTGTCAATAAAAGGATTTCGGTTACCCTGAGCGCCTTCTATGACATTATTACGCTGTATTTCGAAAGCAGAAACAGGATCTTCTACATTCCATCTTAGAAACATCTCCAGGTTTCCTACATCTGAAAATGGTTCTCCATATTTCAGGTTGATATACATCACCATTCGCGCAACATCACCTTTCCATTCATCTCCCGGATACCAGGAATCTCCATCGATAAGCTCATAAGTTCCACTTCCTTCGGTAAAGGGATAATTAAGACGTTGGGAGTTGATCGCCGCATCAGCCGATCTCATATGGTGCATATCATTTTTGGCTTCTTCATTATCTCCCAATAAAGACTGAGGATAAATGTGTTCAGTATTAAAAGACTCATCTCCATCCAGATCTCCTTCCTGATGCTCTGTCCATGGTCTCAGGTCACCTGAATACATCATCACCACATAAAATGGATCTGTCAAATCAGCATCAGCATCATAGAGATAGTCATGACGCATATAATATTCTAACTTATTGACATGCTTTTCATTAGTGTGCGCAGATAACTCCTGATAAAGGACGTCTGAGTCACCACTAAAAACAACATCGGAATAATAGTAATCAAGTTCTGAAGGAATGTTGAAACTGACAGTTTCAACGATTTTTACTGTTACTTCTCCTGTCACACAAGTAGGCTGGGCATCATCATCACACAAGGTATAAGTGAAGGTGGCTTCCCCAACATATCCCGCCTCGGCAGTATAGGTGATTGTTCCATCGGCATTTAAGACTACAGATCCGTGGTTTGCAACATCTACAGAAACCAATTTGGCATCATCTATTAGCTCATCATTAGCAAGGACATTAGTGATTACCAATTGTGATTCACCCGCTGCCATAGAAACAACATCATCATTTGCTACTGGTGTACCTTCATCAATAACCGTGATTGTGATTGTCGCAGTGGAGCAGGACGGTGTTTCGTCATCATCACAAATTGTGTAGGTGAATGAATCGTCACCAGTAAAACCATCAGCCGGGGTGTAAACAATGTCCCCGTCATCTTGCATCGTTACCGAACCGCTGGATGCTTCACTGTCAATGGATGTGACAACCGCATTATCGAGAAGTTGATCATTATTTGTATAGGTGGTAATATTAAGCGGTTTTTCCTCGGTTGTGGTATAAGAATCATCTACTGCTACAGGATCGGCAGAGGTAATGGTAATGACTACACTTGCCGTAGAACAGTTAGGAGAATCTGCATTATCACACAATGTATATTCAAAGGAATCCTCTCCCATAAAATCTGTAGGGGGTGTATAAGTATAGGTTCCATTCCTGTTGTCTACAACCTCCCCACCTTTCATGGTTTCGGAATCAAAGGTTTTAATTCGGGCATACCCATCTATGGTATCATTTTCCAGAAGACCACTAATTTCCAGTGCAGTATTCTCGGCCGTAGTAAAAGCATCATCATTTGCTTTTAAGGATACTTCTACAGGCGTCTCTTTTGGGGGCGTAACACCACCATCATCGGTACTGCAACTCAAGATAATAAGAGCAGTAAATAGAAATAAAAGTTTTTTCATTACTTTCAGTTTAAAAGATAAAAATTCAAAGCTTTTCAAGATATGAAGCTCATTACGATTTTAGAAATAAAATAAAAACCTCTCATCACATTATATGGAGATGAGAGGTTTTTACTAATTCTACAAGTTATTTCCTATACTGGAATCCAAACTCCGTCTTCTGTTTTGATTAAGTGCATTTGTTCAGTACCGCTGTTCCCATCATAAATATTAAATGTGAGGAGATACTTTTGACCAACTTCTGCATTTGGCGCCACTTTTTGATCTAAAAGAACGTTCATAGCTTCCAACAACATATCATCTTTCCACTGGTTACGGTTACCGTCTCTTCGGTCAAAGTTCTGATAATTGCCCACACTCCATGCCGGATCAACATAAATGTCTTCAAATTCTGAACCTATAAGTTCATAATCGGCAGTACTAAGGGTATAGGTGATGGTATTGTCTACTACCCACCCGGTACCTTCGTGACCAAATTGTAAAGTGAAAGGTATTGTACTTGGGATAAATTCCCACTCTCTGTCATTGTATATAAAGCTGGCATACCTGGTTACAAGACCGCCTGAATAGTAATCATAAGCAACAGAAATAAAATCTCCTTCCATCGCATAAGGATAAAGCGGCTCAAGGTATCTTCCAATATAGAAACCTGCATCAGATTCGCTACCGAAGTTATTGTACTTCTGTTCAAATTCTTCTTTATAGATATCTCCAGGTAAAGTAAGAGGAATCATCCAGCTTCCATCACCGTGTGCGTAGACCTGAGTTTCCATAATAGTAGAAATGGTGACCGAATCATCCCAAACATAATTACCATCATTAAGAGAAACAGTTGCAGTAGGATAATCAGTTTTTCCACCTCCAAGATATACTTTGTAGGTAACATTCACTTTGTTGCCTTCATTCGCTGTTGGGAAGTAATCTTTAAGCACAACATTTATTGCCTCTAAAATCATGTCCTGACTCCAGAAATTTGGGTCATCATCCACGGTAGTGAAACTTCCAAACTGAGCCGCATTTGACGTAGCATCTGGATACTTATCTCCTAAAGCTGCTTCAACTATTTTATAGTCGTCATATTGCATTTCGAAATTGTCTGCTCCGAAAACAACATAAGAAGTACCATCATATCGTAACTTCATGCTTTCAGTTCCCGAGTTTCCATCATAAATGGTATAAGATATTTCATATGTCTGGCCTTCAATCCCATCATATTTCTTTTCCAACACTACATTAAGTGCTTCCAGGATCATATCGTTGGACCAGTATTTTTCGTCATCTTCCCTTCTCTCAAAGTTTGAATAGTTACCCGCACTCCATGCTGGATCGGGATAAATGGCATCAAATGAATCACTAATTAGATCGAAATCATCATCTGTAAGTGTGTAAGCCACATCTACCGCGACGGTTCTGTAGGTTAACTCTACATATTCATTGGTTGCCGCTTGAGGATATTTAGCAGAAAGAAACTCCTTTATTTTAGAAACATTTGTAAAATAATTCACGTCAAGTCCTACAGATGCATAATCATCTTCAGTAACCAGGTATGCTTTTGGGTCAATAGGTGCGTAAAGGTCAAAAGTCACTTGTGCAAGAGAGCCTTGTCCCCAAACCGGAAAGTTCTCGTCAAGCAATCCGGGAATTAGAGAACCCGCATCTTCAAGCGAATTAAAACTTCCATATTCCAGTTCAAGGGCCGCATAATCCTCATCTGTAAGAGTATATTCGGTAATCCCTGAAATAGGACGGCTTTCTATCGCCTGATCTACTTGGTCATGAATATCCTCCATAGGCTCACAGCTTGTAAAAGCCAGGCCTAAAAACATCATTATTAGATAAACTGATTTTTTCATTTTAATTTTTTTAGAAATTAATTTTCGCTCCAATGTTGAACGTTCTTCCAAATCCGTAGAAAACGCCGTTATCACGTGCTACAGAAATATATTCTGTATCAAAGACGTTGTATAGATTCCCCATAAGCATAGCTTCAAATTCTCCCAAATCGAATTTGTGAGTTATTCCAAGATCAACCAGGCCGTAATCAGGTGCCTTCCAAGATTGTCCACGCTCTGGAGTACTTCTTGTTGCAGGATCAAAATCTGCATACAAATTATCAAAATAATTCCAGTTTCCACGTAGGTGTGTTCCTTGCATTGGCTCATAATCAAAACCTGCGGCAAAAGTGGTTTGTGCAGACCCACCAACTTTAAGACCTTCTATGAAAAGGTTTACCTCATCGATTTGTTCTCCTGTTTCGTCAAAAATCGCAACTCCTGTTACGTCGTTTTCCCAAGTCCAATCTCCAACAGAAGCCATCCCGTTAAGGGTTAGGTTCTCCATAGGACGGTAATTAAATTCAAGTTCAATCCCCTGGTGAAGCGCGTTTACACCAAGAATGTTGGCCGAACCGAAAGTACCATCACCCTGGCGGAAAGTTTGAGTTAAAGTCTTGTCATCCCACTTGGTGTAGTAGGCGTTAAGATCTACTCTAAAGTTAGGACTTCTATAACCGTATCCAAGCTCTGCGCTAAAGATCTTTTGATTCTCAGCTCCTTCGTTAACATCATTTGTGTTATTTAAGAAAACTGCATTTGCAAAAGGTGCCTTTTCGAAGTACCCGATGTTTGCAAATACATTGTTATGATCGTCAAGGTTGTAGTTAGCACCACCTTTTCCGCTGTACCCAAAGAAATCTACCCAGTCAGTTGTTTGATAATCATCATCATCTGCATAACGGAAGTAGTCTTTTCTCTTATAAGAAGTGTTAGATGCAGCTAAAGAAAGAAAAGCAGAAAGATCATTCTTAGAATATTCTACCTGTCCAAAAAGACCTTCCCAAAGAACAAGCCCGTCGTTGTAGTAGAAGATCTTATCTCCAACTTGCGCAGTATTGTTGGGGTTGTTAACGTTAGCATTATCATACACGTATTGACCTCCCAAAAGGTCTGTCACCTCAGTAAAGTGTTCTCCTTTGTAGTATCTTAAGTCAACTCCACCTGAAATTTCGAAATCTGAAGCAACTTCGGTAGAAAGGGTAGAAAGAATTCCATACCAGTTATGGTCATTTCTTGAAGCTCTAAGGAAAGTTTCAGAACCAAGTGCACCCCGTTCAACGTTCTCGTCTACAATACGATCAACGTTTACGGGTTGAAGGTAACCATTTCTGTATTCATCGGGATTACTCTGAGTGCCAATTCCAAATTTGTTGATACCTCCAAATCCACCTCCACCACCGGAGCCGAATGACGCGTAAGCTGCAGTAGAAAGTTGGGTCTTATCGTTGATATCCCAATAATGATTTAAAGAGATCTGTGGTTTGTGATAGAAGTTATCTTCAATATGAACTACCTGTCCATCACGATATCCCCAATCTCTACTAAATCTTGTTCCGCTTTCGCTTAACCTGTATGTTTCGATAGTCTCAGCATTTTGACGCTGACCATGTTGTTGTTGAGCTCCAAATGCAGTAAAAGAAAGTTCATGATTTTCACCTAATTCTTTTGCGATGTTCAAGAAATAAGAAAATCCTGAAAATTGTGTTCCGTCAATGTAACCGTCACCTGTAGTTCTGGATCCGGAAACTGTTGCAGCCCAGCCGCCATCAAGTCTTCCTGTAGATACGGTTGCACCTACTTTTTCGTAACCACTGTTACCCATAGAGTAAAGAACGCTTCCGCCCTCTTCAGCATCGGTTGTTTTTGTTACAATATTAATTGTACCACCCACAGAAGGAACAGCTACCTTAGCAGCTCCCAAACCACGTTGTACCTGCATAAACCTTGTAACGTCTGACAATCCAGCCCAGTTACTCCAGTAAACACGACCATTTTCCATATCGTTTACGGGAATACCGTTGATCATCACAGCAATGTTCTCTGACTCAAAACCACGAAGTCTGATCTCTGAGTCTCCAAAACCACCACCGCCTTTTGTCGCGTAGACACCGGGAGTAGATTTAAGGATCTCAGGAAATTCCTGGTTTCCAAGTTTAGTTTGGATAGCTTCAGACTTAATAGTCGAAACAGCTACGGGAGTTTTACGATCTATA
Organism: Salinimicrobium sp.; assembly: GCA_049687615.1. Taxonomy (GTDB): domain Bacteria; phylum Bacteroidota; class Bacteroidia; order Flavobacteriales; family Flavobacteriaceae; genus Salinimicrobium. The sequence goes on from JBAVJE010000058.1 coordinate 8,782, forward strand.
GCGATGTTATAAGTAGTAATAACAACTTCTTCCAAAGCATCTGCATCTGGCTGAAGTAATATTCTTCCCAGATCGACGGTTTTACCTCCTGTAACCTCAAAAGCGACTCTTTTTGGTTCAAAGCCCAGGAAAGTTACTTCAATAAATCCTGATGATTTGTCGACTTCGATACTGAATTTTCCGCCGAAATCTGTAATACCCCCTTTAGTAGTACCAACTACCATAATGTTTGCACCCGGCAGGGGAGCATCCATTTGGGAATCGATTACCGTACCGGTAACTACACCCTGAGCAAAGAAGGTCGATGTTGTCAAGAACAAAGCTAATGCTAATAATCTCTTCATTTGTGTAATTTGTTAGTTTGTGTTTAAAAGTTCCTTGCAAAAGAACAACTTTCTTGAAAAATATCCTTTAACTAAAGGTTAAGAATTTTTCACAATTACTACAACGTTTTCAACGGGTCCACATACGAAACAACCCCTTGATGCTCAAGAGGTTGTTCATAAATCTTAAAAAAAGCTAAATACCTGTTACTGTTGAAGATAAAATTTTAACAGTTTTGAGGTGGAAGAATCATGCGATCCTACGGCATTTTGTTCGATTTCTTTTAGAATATTTGATGCTAATTGCTTTCCAAGTTCCACTCCCCATTGGTCATAACTGTATATGTTCCAGATTATCCCCTGTACAAAAATCTCATGCTCGTAAAGGGCGATCAACTTACCAAGGCTGTTTGGAGTTAACTTGTCAATTAGAATAGTTGTGGTTGGCTTGTTTCCTTCAAACACCTTAAATGGAACCAATTTTTCTTTTTCTGCAGATGACATTTTCTTTGCGTCCAGTTCCTGGTCCACTTCGGCTGAAGTTTTTCCTGAAAGCAAAGCTTCAGTTTGTGCAAAAAAATTAGCCATCAATTTATTATGATGATCTTCTTCTCCAAAAAGGGATTTTCTAAAGCCGATAAAATCTGCCGGAATAAGCTTGGTCCCCTGATGAATCAATTGGAAAAAAGCATGTTGTGAGTTCGTGCCGGGCTCTCCCCATACGATGTTCCCGGTTTGATAGACCACAGGATTACCGTCTCTATCAACGCCTTTCCCGTTGCTCTCCATGATTGCCTGTTGCAGGTAAGCCGGGAAGCGGTGCAGGTATTGGGTATAAGGAATAACTGCCTGAGTCTCTGCCTTATGAAAATTGTTATACCAGATGCTCAAAAGGGCTAATTGTACCGGTATATTTTCTTCAAAACCGGTTTCTCTAAAATGCACATCCATCTCACGGGCTCCTTCTAAAAGCGCGTCAAAATTGTCATAGCCAATAGAAAGACTTATCGACAAGCCCACTGCACTCCAAAGGGAGAAGCGGCCTCCCACCCAATCCCACATGGGGAATATGTTCTGTTTTACAATACCAAAATCCTCCACCGCAGGAACATTGCTGGACACAGCCACAAAGTGTTTGGCAACAGCATCTGCCGGAGCTTTCTTCAGGAACCAGCTTCTTATGGTTGTCGAGTTTGAAAGGGTTTCTTGTGTAGAAAAGGACTTGGAAACAACGACAAATAGAGTAGTCTCAGGATTAAGATCTTTTATCACTTCCTGCACATGATCTCCGTCAACATTAGAAACAAAATGCAGTTTCAAATGGTTCTTGTAATGCTCAAGAGCTTCGGTTACCATGACAGGACCAAGGTCTGAGCCACCAATTCCAATGTTGACCACATCGGTAAAAGTTTTGCCTGTAAAGCCCTTTTTGGCACCTCCAATAATTTCTTCACTAAATTCTTTGATCTTTTGTTTTACCGAAAAGACTTCAGAAATCACATTTTCACCATCCACCTCAACAGTCGCATCCTTTTTTTCCCGCAGGGCGGTATGTAACACGGCACGACCTTCGGTCTTGTTGATAACGGCACCGCCAAAATAATCTTTGATCGCCTCCTTTAAACCGGCTTCTTCAGCCAGGGAGGTCAAAAGCTTTTTTGTTTCCTTATTGATCAGGTTTTTGCTGTAATCAACATAGAAATCCTGCCACTGCAGTATAAAATCATTTGCGCGGTCCGGCTCCTTTTGGAATTCCTTCTTTAGGTCAAAATGTTTAATCTCTTCAAAATGTGCCTGAAGTTCTTTCCAGGCCTTGGTATTGGTAGGGTTAGTATTTTTCATCTTATCTTAGATATCTTTAAAATCAATATTTTTAAGCTCCTTTTTCAGGGGCTCAATGGCCGCAAAATATGCCGGCACGTATTTATCTTCTATAGGTTCTGCCGAAGGCAGGTTTTGACGGAAAGGATCTACCTGCACCCCATTCACCCAAAAACGGTAACAAACATGAGGTCCTGTGGCAAGCCCTGTGC
>JBAVJE010000059.1:0-1952 GCA_049687615.1 Salinimicrobium sp.
GTTCAGAATACCAGAGATACTAATTTTGAAGCCGTAAAAGAGCAGTTACTGGATATTCCGGGTGTGGAAGCAGTTGCCAAAACTACCAATGTTCCCGGAGATAAGTTCGCCGATTCCTCTACCGTGAATTTCCGTTTCAATAGTGAAAAATACCGGATGAATTCGGTTAAGGTTAGCGCAGATTATTTCACAACCCTTGAAGCACCAATAGTTCAGGGAAGGAACTTTCAATCTACAGGTCCAGATCAGCATACCAAAACTGCTATCATCAACGAGACTGCCGCCGCCGGGCTAAATTCTGAAAATATCCTTGACGCAACCATATTTTATGAGGGTTGTGAAGAAAATCCGATGCAAATTGTAGGAATTGTAAAAGATTTTAATGTTTTGGGGTTTGAAAACAAGGTGCAGCCAGCAGTATTCAGTATTGGAAATGAAGCCTGCATGTTCCAGTCCGGCGGCGCAATTCTGGCCAGGTTAAATACTCAAAATCCAAAAGCCAGCATCAATAAAATTGAAAGCCTGTGGAAGCAGGTAGAACCTGGAAAGCCCATGCGTTATTCATTTCTTGATGATAATTTTCAACAATTGTTTTCCTCCTATTTCAGGCTTCAAAAGGTCATTAGCTTCTTCGGAATCATCGCGATCTTAATTTCCATTATGGGATTATTTGCCCTTACCACCTTTATCTTAAAACACCGGGTTAAAGAAATAGGGGTGCGAAAAGTCCTGGGAGCAGAGATTATCAATATCGTTACTCTGGTAAGTAAGGATTTTCTAATCCTTGTTTCCGTGGCAATTCTATGCGCGATTCCAATTGGCTGGTATGCCATGAATAATTGGCTGGAAAATTTCGCTTATAAAACAGAATTAAGCTGGTGGATCTTTATTGTTTCCGGAACCCTGGTTTTAACTATAGCCTTGCTAACGGTAAGCCTTAAAACCATTAGAACAGCAAAGAAAAATCCCGTAAAAAGCCTAAGGACAGAGTAAATCATCTAAAAACATATCTCATGACCAGGAAGTGTCTAAAACGGGCTGGCGGAAAATCATCAAGAATAAAGGCCTTTTTGACGTCAATATAGAAAGCAACGCCGCATACGGCTCGTTAATCATCAACTTACTCGACGGAAGCGTAAAACTTCCATAAAATCATCATTTTTGAAAAATTTCATCCTCATATTATTATTTGTCACTACCGGTCTAACCGCTCAGAATACAGAAAACCAGAAGCTTTCCCTGAAAGAATGTATTCAACTGGCACTACACAATAACATCAATTTAAAGCGATCTTACCTTCAGTCTCAAATCGGAAAACTGAATTTCCGCGGAACAAAATCCCGGGTGTTACCTTCGATTAACGGAAGTTACAGTTATGCGATCAATAAAGGCCGAAGTATCGACCCGTACAGCAACGACGTGATCGACCGGGAATTTAAATACAGTAACGCCGGTTTAGGATTAAGCATGCAGGTTTTCAACGGATTTGAACTCAGGAACAGTATCCGGCGCGATCGCTATAATATGGAAGCGGCTGAAGCGGAAAAAGAGGCGGCAAAGCAACAGTTGATATTAGAGGTAACCTTAGCTTATTTCCAGGTTTTGAATAATCGCGATTTGCTCGATCTGGCACAATTACGCCTGGAAAGCACCAATCAGCAAACCAATCGCATCAAAACCCTAAACGAACAGGGAGAAGGCAATCCTGCCGACTATACCGATATTAAAGGTCTGCTGAATAATGACCAGTCCGCAGTAATTGGCGCAAAAAATCAGTTGAAACAGTCAAAACTAAATCTCGCTCAGCTACTAAATATGGATGCTGAAGTAGGCGTAGTAGAGTTTCAGGCACTGCCCGAAATGCATAAATATGAACTTTCTGCGGAAGAGGTCTATTCAGAATCACTGGAAAACCTGGTCGTTTTCGACGGTCAGCGGTCACGAATACATGC
>JBAVJE010000060.1:0-3810 GCA_049687615.1 Salinimicrobium sp.
TTTTTACTTCATCCATTTGTTTAGCTTTTGTCGGGAAAAATGTTCCAAAAATCCTATTTTTGGGCATGCATTCACTCAACTTCCCCGGCTACCAATTCAGGTTCAAAAGTAGCGAAAATAAAATAGCGGTTTTTGATGAGCTTCGGAAAAAATTCGTGCTGCTCACTCCCGAAGAATGGGTTCGTCAACACGTGGTGCAGTTCCTGCTTCAGGAAAAAAAGATCCCCAAAAGTCTTCTCAACGTCGAAAAACAGCTAAAAGTCCACGATCTCATTAAACGCTATGACGTTCTCGCTTATAATCCTGATGGTTCTATTCACCTCGTCGTGGAATGCAAAGCCGCGTCAATTCCAATCACCCAGGAGACCTTTGACCAGATCGCCCGTTACAATCTGGCTTTAAAATCTACTTTTTTAATGGTGACAAACGGGCTGCAACATTACTTCTGTCAAATGGATTATGAGCAGGAGAAATACCACTTTTTACCAGATCTCCCCATATGGTCTTAAAAATGTCATTTTTGGAACCTCTTCTGTTAATCACTGAATTTTACGTTAATTTGCCGCTGTGAATATTGCTGTCATCATTTTAAATTGGAATGGAAAAAGTCTGCTCGAGCAGTTTCTTCCCTCTGTGGTCAAACATTCTAAAGAAGCTCAGGTCTATGTTGCCGATAATGCTTCAGAAGATGATTCTGTAGCCTTTCTTCGGAAGCATTATCCGCAAGTGAAAATTATTGAGAATGAAGTCAACGGCGGCTTTGCAAAGGGATATAACGATGCCCTGAAGCATGTCGAGGAAGAAGTTTTTGTCCTGTTGAATTCTGATGTGGAGGTCACTCCAAACTGGTTGCAAGCCTTAATTACCGAACTTGACAATTCTCCCGAAACTGCCGCCGTGCAGCCAAAGATCATCAACTGGCGCAAAAAGAACTTTTTTGAATATGCAGGAGCAGCAGGCGGTTTTATTGACCGGCTGGGATATCCTTACTGCCGCGGCAGGATGTTTGAAACTGTGGAAAAAGATGAGGGGCAGTATGATGATACTGTGGAAATTTTCTGGGCCTCGGGTGCCTGTATGATGATTCGAAAAAAAGATTTTTATGCCGCAGGTCAATTTGATGAAGACTTTTTTGCCCATCAGGAAGAGATAGATCTTTGCTGGAGGCTTTATAACCAAGACCGTAAAGTCAAAGCTGTAGGGGATTCCAGGGTTTTTCATCTTGGAGGAGGAACTCTTGACAGCATGCATCCACAAAAGACTTTCTACAACTTCAGAAACAGTTTATACGCCCTTTTAAAAAATGTTCCGGGAAAACAGGTATACTTTTTGCTGTTGGGAAGGCTAATTTTGGACGGCATTGCCGGAATAAAATTCTTAGCCGAAGGGAAAGCTGCTCATTTTACAGCTATTTTAAAAGCACATTTTAGTTTTTATTCCCATTTCGGTTTGTTTTTAAAAAAGAGAAAAAATCTTCCGAAGAGAAGAAAATATTCCAATATAACCTCCGTTGTATTGGCGTATTACTTGAGGAGGAGAACAAAATATAGCGATCTATAAAAACTTTTTTTAAACAAGATAATTTATTTCGCAGAGACTCCAATTTTTGTATTTTTGAAACGTTTAACAACTAATCACAACAATTAAAAATTATGAAGAAAATCATGCTTTTATCGGCTACTGTAGCCCTACTATTCTCTTCTTGTGTTTCACAAAAGAAGTACGCCGAGCTTGAAGGCCTGCAAAAAGAAACCCAGGACAAATTGAATACAGCAACTGTTAAGCTTAATTCCTGTCTTGATGAGAAGGAACATCTTAAAACACAAATTGGTCACTTAAGCAACCAAAACTCTGCATTGTTGAATAACGTGGGGAACCTGGCTACTCTTTCAAAGAAAGAAGCCGAAAACATGGAGCGTTCTTTAGAAAGCATAAAAGAAAAAGAGCTAAAGATCCAACGTATGCAGGATGCGATCACCAAGAAAGATTCTGTAACCCTTGCCTTGGTTACCAGCCTTAAAGGTGCTTTGGGTAACATCAACGATGAAGATATCCAAATCAACGTAGAGAAAGGTGTGGTTTACGTTTCTATTTCTGATAAGCTTCTTTTCGACAGCGGAAAATACAATGTTTCTGAGCGCGCTAAAGAGGTACTTGGAAAAGTAGCAACTGTTGTTAAAAACAAGCCGGACATCGAATTTATGGTAGAAGGTCACACAGATGACAAACCTATTAGAAACGCAGTGCTTCAGGATAACTGGGATCTTTCTGTAAAAAGAGCTACTTCTGTAGTTAGAGTATTACAGGATGATTTTGGTGTGAATCCTAAGAGAATGACTGCTGCCGGAAGAAGTTACTATATTCCACTTGCTTCTAATGAAACTGCCGAAGGTAGAGCTGCAAACAGAAGAACACGCATCGTGATCCTTCCAAAACTTGACCAGTTTTACAGCCTTATCGAAGAAGGAATGAAAGACGCTAAATAAGCAACTTTTCAAATATATTCTAAAGCCCGGCAATTGCCGGGCTTTTTTTATGTAACCTGTTAATAATTAATAATTTATGGTTTTTTATAGATAGATTTTATATTTTTGAGATTACCCCTACCACAAAAAAAATCTGCTATGAAACTGTCACACCTCAACCTGCCGGTTTTGGTTCTGTGCACAGGGTTTTTTATCCTGTCCTGTGAACCCGAAACACCATGGGTGCAAAGCAATGCTCCTAACAATGAACCTCTACGTGATTTCCAGATGAAATCAAACAAGAAGGACGCCTCCTCACTAAATCTTCAAAAAGGGGATTTTTCACCCTTATTCGGAGAAAATCTTCAGAAGATCGCGATGTCTGATATTCCGCCTTCAGAATGCTCAAATACCGAATTTTCAGAAGTACAATGGAAATATTTTTCAGAAGTCGCAGGAGACCAAATTGCGACTAACTTGTTGAATCGCTACCTCGAATTCAACCACTATGCTCCTCTTTGGGGGATCGGGTCTCATTATTTTGGAGAAAATGGAGAATATACCCGGCATGTTTTAAAAGTTAAACGGGATCTTGAACGTTTCTGGAATACCGACATGGAAATTCAGGTTTTGGGCCAGCACAGCAGCACCCTCAATAATCCTGATGAAATATTGGAAATTCTTTGGAGATTTGTGGCCGACGTAGAAAACAAAGAAGACCTGTTACCCCTGGTAAAGGAATATATCGAACAAAATAATCTTTCTAATAACCTTCCTGAGAATCCGCTTTTTTCGAGCGAAGGCTATTCCAATCTCAGGAATCAAATCGTTTTAGGAGATGGTCTGATAAGAATGTTTTCTGAAACCGGTATCGATCCTAAAATAGTTTGGACAGGTATACTTTCCCATGAATGGACACATCAAATCCAGATCAATTATTTTGAAGGGTATGACCTTCCCTTCCAGTATATTGAAACACGTGTAGTTGAACTGGAAGCCGATTTTATGTCTGGTTATTATATGACCCACAAAAGGGGCGCCACCTATAACTGGAAAAGAGTCGAACAATTCTTCTCACTATTTTATCAGGCAGGAGACTGTGCATTTGAAAACCAATTCCATCACGGCACGCCGCAGGAAAGAATGGCTGCTACGCGAGCAGGTTATGAACTGGCAGCTTCGGCCCAGAAAAAGGGGAAAATACTCTCTATTGAGCAAATGCATGAATATTTCCTGACTGTGGTACTTCCGGAGGTGAGCTAAAGGATTTCGATACTGCCCTTACCCTCTCTTATCACCTCAGGTTCGTCTGCTGTTAGATCTATAACAGTTGAAGGAATGTTAT
>JBAVJE010000061.1:0-5190 GCA_049687615.1 Salinimicrobium sp.
GATAAAAGGGCGCGTTCTTTCCTTCAGAAAGATAATTTGCCAACACCTCCAGGGCATATGAATCTTCATCATAAGAAGGAACAGAAGGCCAGGTTAAAGTGAGCTCCGGCAGTCTCGCAAAATTGTCCTCGTAGTAAAGGCTTTTGGTCTGTTCCAGGTGTGTCGGTTGTTTTGCCAAAGGCTCTACCTCGGGGCCTCGCGGAATCTCTCCGAAATATTTTTCTACCCACTGCCTTGCCTGTAACTTGTCAAAATCTCCGGCAATGGTAAGGATCACATTATTGGGTACATACCAGCGGTTGTAAAAATCCTTGACGTCCTGCAAGGTCGCATTTTGCAGATCTTCCAAAGAACCTATCACCTGCCAGTTGTATGGGTGACCTTCGGGATAAAGATTTTTATCGATCACATACATGGTAGCCCCATAGGGACGGTTGTCTACACTTTGTCTTTTTTCGTTCTTCACGACCTGTTTCTCCTTAGCTAACACTGGCTCGGTTACCGTGTTGATAAAATAGCCCAGTTTATCGGCTTCGGCCCAGATCATTTTTTCAAGCGCATCATTTGGCACGGTTTGAAAATAATTGGTACGGTCGCGGCTTGTAGAACCGTTGGCCCCCGAACCACCCACGCGGGCACTTAGTTTGTCCAGTCCACCCTTTCCAAGGTTTTCCGATTCCAGAAATAAGAGGTGCTCAAAAAGGTGGGCAAAACCTGTTCTTCCCGACTTTTCGCGCGCAGAACCTACATGGCTTGTAAGCGCGACGGCCACCACAGGGTCTGATCTGTCTACGTGAAAGATCACCTGCAGCCCGTTGTCAAGGGTGAAGGTTTCGTAATCTACATTAAATTTTTTTGCACTGTCCTGGGCAAGAATATTTCCGAAGGGAACAGCCAGCAAAAAAGTAAAAATTAAAGTTTTGATATTCATAATGCGAGATTGTTTTTAAATGATCAAATAAGTGAAGTAGCTTATAAAAAGCAAGAGAAAGACCGCCCCTTCCCAACGTTCGAGTTGCCTTCCTTTGCCTGTAAAGATAAAAATGAATAGCAATAGGCCGGCCAGAATGTTGATTAGAATATCGAAAAAGGAAGATGGGTTGATCGTAATGGGAACAATTGTTCCTGATATTCCTAAAATGAGAAAGATGTTAAAGATGTTGGAGCCCACAACATTGCCAATTGCGATGTCTACATTCTTTTTACGCACCGCGATAATTGAGGTTGCCAGTTCGGGGAGGGAGGTGCCTATAGAAACTACTGTTAGCCCAATGACTCTTTCAGAAAGTCCAATACTTTCGGCAATGCTTACCGCACTAATAACAATGAGTCGCCCACCCACAATAAGTCCCGCGAGTCCTAATAAAATGAACAAAACCGCCTTGAGAGTAGAATAATCTTTGGTCTCCATGTGCTCTTCTTCGCCACCGTTTTTTGCGACGATGAGGTTATAAACAAGAAAGATCAAAAAGAACAGCAGCAGGATAATCCCTTCAGATCTGGAAATGACATTTTGAGAGGCATTGTCCAAAAAGACATCTCCTGCCAGTATAAATACCGTAACCGCAGCCAAAAGGCTCAGGGGGATTTCGATCCAGGTAGTATTGGTCTTCACGCTAAGCGGGGCGATCATAGACGAAATACCGAGGATGGCAAGCACGTTGAAAATATTGCTTCCCAGCACATTTCCCAATACCAGTTCTGTACTGCCTTTAACAGCAGCAAACACGTTTACCACAAGTTCGGGGGCCGAAGTACCGAAGGCAACAATGGTGAGCCCGATAACAATACTGGGAATTCCCATTTTTGAAGCCAGGCTGGAAGCGGCGTCTACAAGTTTGGTAGCGCCAAAAATGAGGGCCGCAAAGCCTGCCATTAACAGTAGAAAATCTGTCATAAGAAAGACATTTCTTTTACGTAAATATAGCAGAAAATCAAAAGGAACTTCCTTTAACTGGATTTTACTGGAAAGCGGCTTAGTTGTATATTTGCTAAAATTAAAGTTCTATGTTTAAACATTCTCTTTCGTACCACGAGACCCGATACTTTTCCAGTCTCATGACCGATTATCTTGACAACAAAGAGAATGTGCGCCAATTTTATAACAGGTTTCCAAATCTGGAGAATTTTGAAAAGCAGATCGAGGAGAAAAAACAGAATTTTTCTTCCCATTCGGCCTCAAAAAGGGCAATTCTGGTGGAGAATTTGCAGGAACAGTATCGCGAGATTGATATTTCTGAAGCTACCAGTTCAAATATAAACCTCCTTAAACAAGAGAATACTTTTACGGTGACCACGGGTCACCAGCTCAATCTTTTTACCGGTCCGCTTTATTTCCTCTACAAGATCATTAGCGCAATCAATCTGGCTACCGAATTAAAATCGGCTTATCCCGATTACAATTTTGTGCCCGTGTACTGGATGGCCACCGAGGATCACGATTTTGAGGAGATCAATTTCTTTAATCTCCACGGAAAAAAATTCCATTGGAGTCCGCCTGCGTCTGAAGCAGATGATGGTCCCGTTGGTGAGCTGCCTACAAATGGACTGCAAAACCTGCTTGAGCTTTTTTCTGCAGAGATAGGAAATTCACAAAATGCGCAACAGCTTAAAAAGTGGTTTGAACAAGCCTATCTTGAACATACAAATCTTGCCGACGCTACAAGGAGCATCGCAAATGCCCTTTTTGGAAGGTATGGGTTAGTGATTCTTGATGCAAACCGGCGTTCGCTAAAGCAGCTTTTTGCGCCTTACATGAAGCAGGAACTGCTGGAAAAGCAGTCTTATGAACATACTCTTCCTAAAACGGCTGCCCTTCAGGAAGAGGGGTATCCCGTGCAGGTGAATCCGAGAGAGATCAATTTGTTTTACATGGTCAAAGGGCTTCGGGAGCGGATTATCGAAAAAGATGGAAAGTATTTTGTACATGAAAAAGATATTTCCTGGAGCAGAGAAGAGCTATTAGAACTGTTGGAAAACGAGCCTGAAAAGTTTAGTCCCAATGTCATAATGCGGCCGCTTTATGAAGAGGTGATCCTTCCTAATCTCTGCTATATAGGCGGAGGTGGAGAGCTGGCTTACTGGTTGGAACTAAAAGATTATTTCGAAAAAGCAGATGTTACATTTCCTGTTTTGCTGCTTCGGAATTCTGTTCTCATTCAAACCGAAAAACAGGATCAAAAAAGAGAAAAACTCGGTATTACTTTGCAGGAGCTTTTCCTGAAGCGACACGAGCTCATTAACCGAAAAGTACGGCAGATCTCTGATATTGATATTGACTTCACTCCTCAAAAAGAGCATTTGGTACAACAATTTCAGCGGCTATATGAACTTGCCGAAAAAACCGAGGCCTCATTTTTAGGCGCCGTGAAAGCTCAGGAAGTAAAGCAGCTGAAGGGACTCGAAAAACTTGAAAAAAGATTGCTGCGGGCGCAAAAGAGAAAACTGGAAGATGAGGTTTCCAGAATTGCTGAACTTCAGGAGGTACTTTTCCCCCAAGGCGGTTTGCAGGAACGACATGATAATTTCTCTGAATTCTACCTGGAATATGGCGAAGAACTTATTCCAATATTAATAAGAGAGCTCCAGCCCCTGGAGCTAAAATTTGACATACTTACAATATGAATAATAAAATGCATGAAATAGACATCGATCTGGTGGAGATGACACTAGATGTGATGAAATATACCATTGACAGGATTACCAAAAAGATCCCCGAACTGGGTTCCCCTAAAAAAGAAAAGGAACTTCTGGAGCTTACAGGTGAAACCATAACTCCCGATGGAATTGGAGGAGAAGTGGCCTTTAAAATGTTCAAGGATATTCTGGTTAAAGCCACTGTGCCTGTTGATCATCCAAGGCATCTGGCCTTTGTGCCGGCTGCGCCTACACGGGCAGCGATTATGTTTGACCTGGTAACTTCGGCTTCGAGTATTCACGGAGCTTACTGGATGGAAGGTGCCGGCGGAATCTTCTGTGAGAATCAAGCCATGAAATGGCTGGTTTCGCTTACAGGACTTCCGGAAGGAGCTTTCGGCGTGTTCACCAGCGGCGGTACTGCAGCTAATCTCTCGGCCATGGTGACGGCAAGAGAGGCCTGGCGTAAAAAGACCTCGAATGTGGGAGTGAGAGCTTTGTTGCTCACTTCAAACGGTGCACATTCCTCTATTCAGGCTATGGCCAAGGTCATGGATGCAGATGTTGTAATGATAGATTCGCCAGATGAGAACCTGCAAGGACATGCATTGGAATCGACTATTGATGAACTGGAAGAAAAAGACCGGAAAAGACTTTTTGCGGTGGTCGCCACCGGGGGAACCACAAATGCCGGAATCATTGATGAACTCGATACCATCGCCGATGTTTGTGAGGAGGAAGGTATTTGGTTCCATGTAGATGCTGCTTATGGCGGCGGTGCATTGGCAGCACAATCTGTGCGCCACCTGTTCAACGGAATCGAAAGAGCAGACAGCATTACGATAGATCCTCATAAATGGCTTTTTTCGCCTTATGATTGTGGTGCCGTAATCTATAAGAATATGGAATACGCCAAGGAAGCACACTCCCAAAATGGCTCTTATTTAGAGATATTTAAGGACGAAGGTGCCCATGGATTTAATCCCGCAGATTACCAGATACAACTTACCAGAAGATTGAGAGGAATGCCATTATGGTTTTCACTTGCCATGCACGGTACCGAAAAGTACCGCGTTTCTATAGAAAGAGGCATTGAACTGGCCAATATAGCTGCTGAAAAAGTTGAAAAATCAGACATTTTAGAACTGGTAAGACCCGCAAGTCTTTCAGTAGTGCTATTCAGGAGAAAGGGCTGGACTGCCGAAGATTACCGCGAATGGACCTACCGCAACCATAAAGCCGGAATAGCTTTAGTAACCCCTACCAAATGGAAGGGTGACACGATCTCGCGTTTCTGCTTTATTAATCCTGAAACAACAGAAGAAGATATTGACATCATTCTCAAAACTATGGAGTAAGCTAAGTCCGCTTTAAACCCGGACAAGGTGGATGGCGGCAAAAATCGAAAAAACCAAACTGTTAGAAGAAAGAGGCCCGGGAAAAAAGGCCTCTTTTTTTGCTTTTTTCATCTGGATACCCTGGATCTCTTTTTCGATTTTATTGCACATCAGGTGATTTTTGATCCCCATTCTGCTAACATGGCTCGTTCTGCAT
>JBAVJE010000062.1:0-4899 GCA_049687615.1 Salinimicrobium sp.
ACTAACTTCAAATAATAAGTACACTCAAAAATTGTATTTTAGGAGCTGCCTTTTGGCAGCTCTTTTAATTTCCTCCTGTATGAAACATCTCCCCAAGGGAAGTACAAAACTTTTGAACGCCTGGGCCTTTTACGATTGGGCCAATTCTGTATACAGCCTGGTTATCGCCTCGACCATTTTTCCAATATTTTACGGGGCTCTCACCATTGTTAGGGATAAAGACGGAAGTATTCTCAGCGATACGGTTGAACTCTTCGGTATTAAATTTAACAACGATTCCCTGATTAGCTATGTCACCGCACTTGCCTTTTTGCTGGTGGCTTTTATGAGTCCGTTTCTCTCGGGAATAGCCGACTATGTTGGGAATAAAAAGAATTTCCTGAAATTTTTCTGTTACCTCGGTGCATTGTCCTGTATTGGGCTATTCTGGTTTAAGCTCGAGTTTCTATGGTTTGGACTCCTTTGCTATTTTACCGCGCTCGTGGGCTTTTGGTCAAGCCTGGTCTTTTATAATTCTTATTTGCCCGATATCGCTTTTCCCGAACAGCAGGATAAGGTGAGCGCCAAAGGCTTTTCCATGGGATATATAGGCAGCGTAATCCTGTTGCTGCTTTGCCTGGGCATGGTGATGTATTACCGTTGGTTTGGTTTTGAGGACAGGGATCTTCCCATTCGCTTATCTTTTGTGCTTACCGGTTTATGGTGGATAGGTTTCAGCCAAATCACCTATTATTATCTTCCCAAGGGAAATAAGAAGCAGACCCTTACTAAAGATGTTGTCTTTAATGGATTTAAAGAACTTAAAAAAATATGGAGGTCCCTGCAGAATAACACGCAGTTGAAGAAGTACCTAAGGGCTTTTTTTGTGTACAGTATGGCGGTACAAACGGTCATGCTCATCGCTACCTATTTTGGCATAGAAGAGGTGAATTGGGAGGGGCAGGATGCCACCTTCGGCTTAATTATAAGTATTTTGTTGATACAGCTGGTGGCCATTGCCGGTGCGACCATTACCTCCCGACTTTCTGAAAAATTAGGAAATATCAACACCCTTATAATCGTCAACATCATTTGGATATTCATTTGCATCTACGCCTTTTTCGTAAAAACGCCTTTTCAGTTTTACATAGCCGCAGGTCTTGTAGGCCTGGTGATGGGCGGGATACAAACCCTCTCGCGCTCCACCTATTCCAAAATGATTCCTGCAGGCACTCTTGATACCGCCAGTTTTTTCAGCTTCTATGATGTTTCAGAAAAGATTGGGATCGTGATTGGGATGGTGCTTTACGGGTTGGTGGCGCAAGTCTTCGGAAGTATACGCTACTCCATTTTATTCCTTACGGCCTTTTTCCTGGGGGGCGTGTTTTTATTGCTTAAGGTTCCGAAGAAAATAGAACCCAAAAAAGAAGTGGTCTAAAAATGCCATTTTTCAAACTTCTTTTTTCGAAGCTTTGAAGGCTATTTTAGACCACTCAAAAATGTGATTTTTAAAAGGCTTTTATTTTTTGCTAATGCTGCCTATGCCAACAGTTTTAAAATCTTCTTTCTTTGGATTTCCCTTGTACTGGATGTCGCCGGCTCCGGGAATTTTAGCTCTTAGTTCTTCTGAAGCATATACCTGAATGTCACCCGAGCCGGTGACAGTAGCGTCAACATTCTCGCACTTAAAATCAAAAGCGCTGATGTCACCAGATCCTGTTACTTTGCAATCAAAGTCTTTGGCGCTGCCAATGAGATCAATATCTCCCGAACCTGTGATACTTGCCCGGACATTTTTTGCCTGTAGTGGCAGCTTAATATCTCCCGAACCCGTAATTTTAATCTCAAAGTTTTCAGCGGTAATCCTGTCTCTGGTTCTAATATCCCCCGATCCTGTAAGCGAAACGCGGCTAAGGTCTTTAAAAGGTACTGTAACGGTGATTTTATTATTACCGGAAGGATCCAGATTATAACCTTTTTCAGTAGATATTTTTAGTTCGTCTCCAGATACTTCGGTTAAAATATATTCGAGCAGGTTCTCTTCGGCAGCCACTTTTAAATTCCCCTCGGTTCCTGCTACCAGCTCAACATTCATGCTGCCTTCGAGTTCTATTTTATCATAATTTGAAACTTTTCGGGTTTCGGTTTTCATATTCCCGTTACCTTTTATTTTTTTATTGCCGCCCCACCATTGAGCGTTTGTAGTTTGCAGTCCCAGGGCCATCAAGGCCAGGATAAAGAATATTTTTTTCATGGTATGAGTTTTTTAATGTTAATGATTGGTGATGAACTTTTTAATCCATGAAGGTAACACTTCCAAAACTGGTTTCTATTCTTATGTTTCCTCCGGAATTTTCTGAAAGATAGTAGCCTTCATAATATTTATCACTTCCGGAATCCACTCTTTTGTTCACCGTGAAGTTGTTGTCAAGGCCTTTTACTCCGCCAAATTCAGTACTTACCTTGAAACTGAATGGCGCATCTTGGTCGTAGCCTATTTTAATAGAAGTGTAGTCTGTGGTAATATCCATTTCTTTGAGGCCGGCCATTGCTTTTTCTATGCTAAGAGAACCATAATCCATTCCAATATTCACATTTGAATAGACAAGGCCCAGTTTAACTCCAAGGTAATCCCCGTTTCCTCTTATATTCTTTAGTTTATCAATCTTAAGAGAACCATAGTCACAGCTAAACTTAATATTTTCAACCTTTTGAATATAGGATTCGGTATAGTCTGCAGAAAGATCAAGGCTTCCTGCTTCATCAATGGTAAATTCAGAATAATCTGCACTGATCTTTGCACGTTTTACATAACCAATATTGCTATTATTCGTGTAATCAAAGCTCAACTCGTTATCCCTTCCGTTGAGTTCGCCAACAAGAATTCTTCCGTAGTCACAGGAAATTTTAGCATTTCCGTCGAGTTTGTCGAGATTAATGCTTCCGTAGTCATTGCTTAGGTCCACATTGTTCGTCACAGGTGCTTTTACGCGATAATTAATTTTTATGTTCACGTTACTGCTGCTGCCAAAAAGGTTGCTGAGCCAGGAGCCGCCATTACGGTTTTTTTCCAGGAGGGTTTTTGCTGAAACCACACCAGTACTTTGTTTAAAATCAACATCGATCTCCTCAAGGCGTTCTTTCACCTTGTTCTCGTCATTTCCATTGGTTTCTACGAATACTTCAATGACAACCCGGTTTTCATTCCAGGTGGTGATGTCGATATTACCATAGCTGTTGTCGATCTTTAAAAGATCCTGTGCAGAGACTTTGAACTCCTTCTTGATCTTTTTTTGTTTGGTGTATTTCCCTTTGTAATCATTGTTGGCACAGCTAATCGCCGGCACCATTAGGAGCGCAAAAATGAGTTTATATAATATTGTTTTCATGACTGTTATTTTTTAGGGTGTTTATAGTATTTACTTTATCGAGGACTGTTTGTAAAAGATCTATTCTTTGCTGGAAATTAGAGATCATGGCGTAGATCACCCGCTTGTCCTGTCCGCTTTTACCAAGATCTTTTTTTAATTTGTTGTAGTCATTCTCAAGTATTTCAAGTTGTTTGAGGGCATCGTTGATTACGGTTTTGGTTTCGGGTGTTTCTTTCTCCTTTAGGTTTTCCAGTTCTGTCTTAATGACCGAAGCATAGAAGTTTTGAGTTTGTTCCATCTCTGGAGAGACATTGGCCAAATCCTGTTTGGTTGAGAAAGGATTGCTGAATACTCCCTGAAAAATAAGGAAAGCGACCAGAAAAGTAGCGGCAATTGACATTACCGGCAGCCAGAGAGAAAACACTCCCGAATGTTTAATCTTCTCTTTTTTCTGCTGTTTCAGTTTTTCGAGAAACCTTGCTTCATGATTTTCCGCTGGTTCGGCAATATCGAAGTCCAGTTCGTCGAAAAGGTCTCTTAGGTTATCAGTCTTCATAGCTCATTAATTTTTTTCTAAGGCTTTCTTTGGCCCTTGAAATGGTTGTCCTGCAATTAGCGTATGAGATGTTTAGGATCTCGCAAATTTCTTCATAATCGTAACCTTCGATGAGGTGAAGTGTTAGCGTTACCCGGTAATTCTCCTTTAAAGAGTCCATGGTGCGCATGATCATTTTCACCTTTGGGTTTTGTTCTTCCTCTTCAGAAGAAATTCCCACACCGTCATCGGCAGCGTTTTTCAATTGATCGTTGTAAGACACCTCAGGGTACTTTATTTTCTTGTTGTACACACTAATGCTGTGGTTCACCACGATCTTTTTTAACCAGGCTCCAAATGTAGAAGAGCCTTCATAGCTATCGATTTTTTCGAAAGCTTTTAAAAAGCACTCCTGCATGATGTCTTCTGCTTCCGCAGAATGCTTAACAATACGTAAAGCTGTGTTGTACATGGCTTTGTTGTATTTTTTGTACACTGTCATTTGGGCCCGTTCGTCTCCACGACGGCATTTATCCAAAAGCTCATCGATATGTGTAATGGTTAGTGTCAAAATATCAGTGCTTTATAATAAAGATAGGTTCGATTTCCAATTGTTACAGTTTTGAATAAATATCTTTGAAAAAATGTTTTTTACGTTGGCATAACAATTGAATTAAAGGAGAGATAAACTGCTTTATCAGGCTGTATATCAAGCTTTGTAAAGGTAATAAAGTAGTCTATTAAATAGTAAAACAGAAACTGCAATGACAGTTTGACTTAAAACTAAGATATGACCAGAACTAAATTTTCAAATTTTGACAGTCTGTCATTACAGGGAGTAGATGAAGATGCAGAACTAATTCCTTTAATGACACCTGAAGATGAGGAAGAAATAAATAAAGAAGACCTGCCAGAGATTCTACCAATATTACCCCTTCGAAATACAGTCCTTTTTCCCGGGGTGGTTATTCCAATAACTGCGGGAAGGGATGCTTCCATAAAGCTCATTAACGA
>JBAVJE010000063.1:0-2134 GCA_049687615.1 Salinimicrobium sp.
GGGTTTCTGCCAGGATAAGATCCTTTAATTCTTCCCTTTTTTGAAGGTCACTTACTAAAGATGAATCTTTTTGCCAGGCGTCAAAAACTTCCCTGATCTTTGGTCGAGAATTCATGATCTTTCCGGCGACCGTATTGGCGTAGAGCCGGGCAAAGGTCTGTTCAGAGCATTCATGCTCAAACTCGATGAGGTAAGGCAGACTCTGAATGGCATACCAGGCGGGATTAGAGCTGTATTCTAACGTATACTTGTGATGCTCCAGAGTTTTGGAATCATTTTCCTGCATATTCTTAAACACATAAGTTTCGGTTTCCCCGGCTCTCACGAAGAACGGCAGGCTTTCCTTTACCAGCATTCTGTTGGAAAGTACCGGCAGGAAGTTCTCCTCGCCGTCAGTGAAATTCCCCGCTTTTGCAAGTACCCGGTAGGTTACTGCCTGCACTCCTTCCGGAATAGTCAGATTCCAGGAAACGACCGTATTGCCTGAAGCTTTGGCACTGAAATTTTTCAATCGATCCTTGTTGCCAAGCAAACTGTCAATAGGTTTCATGGTGAGCGCGTCATACAATTCGAGCATAGCCGTCCCGGTCATGGCTTCCGAAGAAAGGTTGGAAATTTTTGTTTTAAAAGTGATGGTATCGGTTTCCCGAAGAAAGCGAGGGGCATTGGGCACCACGCTCAATTCCTTTTGGGTGCGCACGGTATTTTGATAACTGCCGGTGGTCCAGTCTTTGGTATGAGCCAACAGGCGCAATTTCCACTGGGTGAGAGCTTCCGGCGAAGTAAAACTAAATTCCAGCTTGCCGTCTTTTCCTAGTCGCAGGTCCGGGAAGAAAAAGGCGGTCTCATCGAGATCTTTCCGCGCTTTTACATTTTGCAGGGCCTCCATGCCCTTTTTGGTGGTTATGATAACTACCCCGTTTGCTCCCCGTGAACCGTAAAGCGCTACGGCTTCTTCAGCTTTGAGAACCTTGATCGAAAGCACGTCTGCTGAGGCGATCTCATAATCTGTAACCACATCGCCATCTACAATGAATAATACGTCACCTTCACCTGAAATGGAAGAAGTACCCCGTATCTTCACGGTTTTATTCGCGGTTATGGAAAGACCTGCAACTTTTCCCTGCAGGGGAAGAAGACTTTCTGCATCCTCCACGACTTCCATTTCCTCTTCCACAGCTAATTCTGTCACCACTACTTCTTCCAGCGCAGATGAATCGGCGGTCAGCGTTACATAGAGCTCCCGCTTGTTGTTAATAAGAACTCTTTCGGTCTCAAATCCTACATAAGAAAAAACAAGCTGATCTCCCTGCTTCGTATCGAGGGCGAACTCCCCGTCGAAGTTGGTGGTGGTACCGGTGCTGGTACCTTCGATCACAACATTAACACCCGGAAGAGGCAAGCCCTCCTCATCGGTAACTTTTCCGCGGGTATTGCCCACCAATTCCCCGGAAGTTTTTTCGTTTTCCTTGCTCCTCAAATATCGTCTGTACTGGTAAGAATCAGGATTAGACATGTTAAACCCGAAAAGCCGCAGTTGGTCGAATTTCCTTTCCCGGGGGCGGTATCTCCAGGGGGAAGGGAATCTATTATAGAGCTGCGAAGTGCCGCCAATATTGGGCAGGCGATAGGACGGGAAAGACCTGTAGGTGTAAGAAAAATTCGTTTTGGTATTCCATTCCTGCGTCTTGAACTGGTCCAGGGACATATCATACATGGAGGCCAAAACTTCGGCATCGGGGGTTTCCCCTTTGGAATTTTCGATCTTAAAGCTCCAGGTTTCTTCAGTTCCCGGTTGTAATTTACTGCGGAAGGTTTGCGTGGTGATCTTTAGAAAATCTTCTGTTCTGGGCAGCTGCACCCGGAAGGTCTCAATTAAGGCCGCGTTATTTTTGACACCGGTAACCTGTACCTCTAGCTCTTTCGCGGAAGTTTTCCTGAAAGGTATCTCCAACACTTTATTCCCCTTAAGCTGCACATAGTTGACATAAAGCGGCATATCATTATCGTAGACCGCCACGTGCACCATAAGGTTTGAATATCCCGTTTGCAGCAGGAGCCTGAGCTTTTCAGGATCTTTTTCAAGCAGGGAAACCGCAAAGCGCTGCTTATCGGGCAGGCTTAGATCGGCAGG
>JBAVJE010000064.1:0-3834 GCA_049687615.1 Salinimicrobium sp.
TAGTAGTCCGTAGGGGAATCGAACCCCTGTTACCAGGATGAAAACCTGGCGTCCTAACCCCTAGACGAACGGACCAACAATTGCTTAATTGCGGATGCAAAAATACAACTATTTTTCAATGCCGCAAATGTTGACCAAATTTTTTTAAAATTTTAATAGGCCTTAGCAAAAAGCACTCTTTGAGCTGCAGGTTTACCGGTGAGAACACAGGCCCCTTCGCTGTTTTCCCCGTCAAAAGGAATTAGTCTTATCGTAGCTTTAGTAAGCTCTTTTATTCTTGCTTCGGTCTCTGCGGTGCCATCCCAGTAAGCTGAAATAAAGCCTCCTTTTTCTTCGAGTACTTTTTTGAACTCATCAAAAGAGTCCACTTCGGTAATATGCTCATTTCTGAAGTCTAGTGCTTTTTGAAACAGGTTGTCCTGGATTTCGCCCATTAAACCTTTTACTTTCTCCACAACTTCAGTTTGATCTACAAACTCCTTCTTAAGGGTATCCCTTCTGGCGATCTCTACAGATCCTTTTTCCAGATCTTTTGGACCAATTGCAATCCTAACCGGCACTCCCTGCATTTCATACTGGGCAAATTTCCATCCGGGTTTTTGGGTATCCCTGTTATCATATTTTACCGCAAGTCCTGCAGCCCGAAGATCTTCGGTCAACTTATTGGCTACTTCCGAAATCTGCTCCAACTGCTCCTCTCCTTTGTAAATAGGAACGATCACCACCTGTATTGGTGCCAGATTTGGCGGCAAGACCAGACCTTTGTCATCACTGTGTGTCATGACAAGCGCACCCATCAATCTCGTAGAAACACCCCAGGACGTAGCCCAAACATGCTCAAGATTTCCTTCCTTACTGGCAAATTTCACATCAAAAGCCTTGGCAAAGTTCTGTCCTAAAAAATGAGAGGTACCAGCTTGCAGCGCTTTACCATCCTGCATCATAGCCTCTATACAATAAGTATCAACAGCCCCTGCAAATCTTTCGCTTTCAGTCTTTCTTCCCTTAATTACCGGCATGGCCATGAAACCTTCGGCGAATTTTGCATAAATATTATTCATTTGCTCAGTCTCTGCCAGCGCTTCTGCCTTGGTAGCATGAGCGGTATGACCTTCCTGCCAGAGGAATTCGGCAGTACGAAGAAACAATCTGGTTCTCATCTCCCACCGTACCACATTGGCCCACTGGTTAATTAGAATTGGCAGATCTCTGTATGACTGGATCCAACCTTTGTAGGTATTCCAGATAATAGCTTCGGAAGTTGGCCTCACGACCAGCTCCTCTTCCAGTTTAGCTTCGGGATCAACAATGAGTTTCCCGGGATTATCGGGATCATTTTTTAATCTGTAGTGAGTAACGATAGCACATTCCTTAGCAAATCCTTCGGCATTTTTTTCTTCAGCTTCAAAAAGGTGCTTGGGAACGAACAGCGGAAAATATGCATTTTCATGACCGGTTTCTTTGAACATTTTGTCCAGTTGAGCCTGCATTTTTTCCCAGATCGCAAAGCCATAAGGTTTGATCACCATACAACCTCTAACAGCAGAGTTTTCGGCAAGATTAGCCTTGACTACCAATTCATTATACCACCTGGAATAATCCTCTTTTCGGGATGTTAAGTTCTTCGACATGCTTTTTCTTTTGGCACAAATGTTGTACCTTGTTAGTAATTAGAAATGTTAGGACAAAACTAACTATTTTTACACTTTGTTCAATAATAAAATCGATGCCATGAAACCTTTCTACAAGCTTTTTAATTTAAGAGGCCTCTTGTCTGGATTTGGCGCTCTTTTATTATTAGCTTCCTGTAGTTCTTACCAGTATGCCGGGTATGATAACGATGGGATATACTCCTCCTCTGATGAAGGCGAGGCCTATACTGCTAATGATTACGAGGAATCCTACGAGAATGCGCTATACTACAAACGACTGTTTGCTGAAAAATCAGAACAATTTGCTAATATTCCTGAAGAAGGAGCAATCTTTACAGATATAGAAAGCTACTCTTCTACGGGACAATACGATGAAAATTCGTTCGGAGAAGAAGGTTTAGACTACGAGCCCGGCCGTGCGGCCTGGGGTACAGATCCAGATGAGATCGCAATTAATATTTATAACGATCCATTCTACTATCCTTACTATGCTCCATATTATGCCGGCTATTATGATCCTTTCTGGGGCCACGGTTACTATGGATATAACCCTTACCGTCCCTATGGCTATAGCTATTATAGCCCCTGGAGATGGAACATATCGTTTGGATACAGCTGGAGCAGCTGGGGTTACGGTTACTACAACCCATATTATTATCCTTATTACAGAAATCCTTACTATGGTAGCGGATATTACCCATACTACAGGTCAAGAAATGTGGCCTACAGTACAACAAGACGGGATTCTTATTCCAGCTACGATCGCTACAACAGGAATAATGTCCAATCTCGCTCTAACCGAATACAGCGGTATACCAATCCACGTGACGTAAGGGCGGTTAGAAGTAATACAGGAGAAAGAACCTATCAAACCCGTTCTACAAGAACTCGCTCAAGCAGGAGCCCTGCAACAAGAAATTCTACCTATAATAGAACGCGAACTAACCGGGTGGAAGGAGTAAGAAGTTCTTCTACAAGGAGAAGCAATACTTCAGGTAATTATAACTCAAGATCAAGCTCTTCCAGAAGTAGTGGTACAACCCGTTCTTCTTCCTCAAGCTCGAGATCTACAAATAGCAGTGGAAGCAGCTCAAGGTCTACCAGAGGTCGCGGTAATTAATTCAACAAAACAGGTTTAAATGAAAAAAGTATTTTTTGTCTTCATAGTCATTTTCTCAATGACTATGAAGGCTCAAAACATAACAGATGCTGTACGCTATTCAAAGACAGATCTTAATGGTACAGCAAGATTCCGGGCAATGAGCGGAGCTTTTGGAGCATTAGGAGGAGACCTATCCTCTATTAACGTTAATCCCGCCGGATCGGCGGTTTTTCTCAACAGCACCGCGAGCTTTTCTCTCAATATTGAAAACAGTGATACAGAGGTGAACTATATGAACGGTGGAACCTCCAATTCTAATACAGACCTTGATCTTGGACAAGCAGGAGTTGCTTTTGTTTTCAATAACAGAATGGAAGAAGCCACCTGGAAAAAATTCACCATAGCTTTCAATTATAACAAAACCGCGAGTTTTGAGGATGACTGGATTGCTGCAGGCAATAACAATAACTCGATAAGTAGTTACTTCGTAAATAATGCTAATGGTATCCCTTTAGACCTTCTGGTACCCTATGAAGATGAGACTAATGCCGATCTTTATTCCTATCTCGGAGAAAACGAAGGTTTTGCTGCGCAGCAAGCTTTCCTGGGTCTTGGAAGTGAAGTTATTGTCGCAGACGACCCCGAAGATTACAACGGCACCTCCTACAGTCCTAATGTAGCTTCAGGTACATTCGATCAACAATACGCCTACGTGACCACAGGTTTAAACGGAAAATTTTCTTTTAATTTCGCTACCCAGTACCAGGATTTCCTTTATTTGGGCCTCAATTTGAACAGCCATTTCATCAATTATGATAGAGTAACTTCCATTTCAGAATTAAATAACACCCTGGGCAGCAATATTGACGAGATCTTTTTTGAAAACAAGCTAAGTACCCTTGGAACTGGCTTCAGCTTTCAACTGGGAGGTCTGGCAAAGATAGGCAGTAGTTTACGGGCAGGAGTTGCTTTTGAATCTCCCACCTGGTACACTATTTCTGAAGAAACTACAGATTATATAGAAACCGTTAATGATGAAGGAGTTCTTTACATAGATCCAAAAATTGTCAATATCTATCC
>JBAVJE010000065.1:0-2480 GCA_049687615.1 Salinimicrobium sp.
CCCCTGCTCCTATCACCATCATAGACCATATAATAACTACCGTCATCCATTTGCTGCACATCCAGCTGATGCATCCCTCTTTCAAACCATATGATCTCTTCCTGTGGTTTTAAAAACAGCTTTTCTGCAATCCGGAACTCATAGGCTTCCTCAGTTTTCAGCAGCTTATACAACGAGATTCCGTGACCGTAGCCCCGGGTATGGCTTTGAAGTGGGAGATACCAGTCTTCACCCATTGCGATAAACCTTCCTCCCGGTCTGCTTTCATTTCCCCAACGCGACTTAAAACTTTCCACTTCAGCCCATTTCCCTTTAAGGGAATCTGCATGAAACATTAATTGCTTTAGATCATCATCTACAGCTACAATAAGATTTAATTCGTCACTTAAAAGAACCGAAGGGTCTTTTAAAGCTATATTTTTTATTAATGTATCATCAATTTTCCAGGTGTACGGAAAATTTTCAGCCTTATAAAGAAGAACCTGGTTTGCACTTTTTGTCTCAGGCAACATGTAAAAATGTCCCTTATGTCGAAAAACCTGAGGATATGATAGGTGAAAAGGCTCATCCAGAATAATTCCTTTATAATCGTAATCCTTGCCATCTAAAGAGGTAAAAAGAGCAATATTTGCATTTTGTGTACCCTTAATTTCTACAAAAAGGTAAAAAGTATCTCCTTCCTTTATAAAAAATGGATCGGCTATATAGCTTATCTCATTTTTACTCATCGAATCCACCTGTTGATGTGTAATTATACCTTTTGGATTGATTTTTAAATTGGAAAGCTGTGAAGCCTCCTGAAATCCTACCGACCAATTTCCTCCCGGCGAAACCATAAAAGGATATCTATAATTCATAATTATAATGATCAATAGCGAAGCACCAACCAATCCAAAGAATAAAATTCCTCTTTTCTTCATTCTCCTTTCGGTTGCTTACGCCCCGGGGGCGTATCCAATATATGCCCTTTAAAATTTGAAAAATTCTTAGTGTCCACCTTACTGCTGTATAGTTTATCCAGAAAAACCGCTACCAGCTTCCTGTTTTTTTCTGATTTGACACTCCGCCCCAATGGGGATTTTTTATCAAAATATGCATCCCCTCCAACTCCCATATCCAACCCAAAAACCTCCAGGGGTTTATCGGCCAGGTACGCCAGCAAGGCAGCAAACACCAAGGTGTTAAAACCTGAATTCACCCTGTAATGCCGGTAGTCAAAAACTTCCTGTAGAAGCGTTTCCACCTCCCCATACAGAGGTTGTAGATCTTCCGCACTTCTATTAGTTATAAGAAATTCCCTTTTTCTTCTGGAATACTGCGTTACATACTTTCGGGTAATTTTATAGATCTTAAGAGAATGAGGGTTATTGAAATTGTACCAAAAAATACTCCCCTTCCAACCAGGTCCTCCCTTAAAAGTTTTTAGGTACCGGATTAGATAAAACATATCGTAGAGCATATATACATGGTTAAGATCCTGCACCAGTTGTAAGGAATCATTACATGAGAAATAAATATTCCCCTGCTCTTTTGGCAATTTCGCAGCAGAAGGGCCACTGGCCACGACCACTAACTTGTCATATTTTTTAATTTCTAAATATTCAATAAGGTCATTCAGATCTTTAAATTCTGAATAATCAAGCGGATCTTTTCTTACGCCTGCAGGAAATGGTTTTATCCTGTGAAAAAAATGCTGATAATTCCGCAGCCTGAAAAGTGATTTATAGTCCATAAGTTATTCTACGGAATTTTTAAATTTTGAACCGGGCCGCTCCAGCAATAAACTCCACCATCCTGCGATCCTGCCAAGACTCTCTGTAAGAGCCTGCGTTCCTTTCGAAGTATTAAATACATTACTTATGCGCACCAAAGTAAGTAAAAAAGAAGTGCTATGCCATTTTAGCTTGCCCATGAAAGAAGGTTTTTGATGTCTCACCCTCCATACATACCAGCCGTTTCTCACCACCATCTTTCCATACCTAAACATATTCGGCCTTCCTGCCTGGTCGTGATGGTGCTCCAATTTTGCCGCCGTATTCACATATAATTTGCCCTTCCTGGAGACCCTGAGGGAAAAATCGGCATCTTCATAAAGCCCGTAACCTTCAAAAAAAGAAGAGAATTTCATATCTGCAAAAACTTCTTTTCGATAAGAAGCAATTCCTCCCATTAACATTTCCACCTCATAGGTTTTTCCCGAAGGGGGAAGAAAACCGGCAGAATACCCGTGTGAAAATTCAGGCATATACCCCGGTGGCACGTCAGGTTGCAACCCCAGTCTACGGCGCAATAAAAACCTGCTGCCTTCCTTTCTCACCCAGCCATCAAACATAAATTCCCCGGAAGAAGGGTTATAGGAATCCGGCACTTTTCTCCATTGAACTTCATTAATGGTATATCCCGAAACCCCAAGCGCTTCAGGATGTCTACTGTAAGTCCCGATAAGCTCTTCAAAATAATTTGAATTTAAGTTAACATCA
>JBAVJE010000066.1:0-3145 GCA_049687615.1 Salinimicrobium sp.
CAATTGCATCAACGAAATTTCTGCCGTTTCCCCTATTGGCCGGAAAGAGTATAAAAAACGCAAGCCATGCTTACAGAGAAATCAATAGGTCGATTATTTTCCCAGATGTAGATTTTATACTCACAAACAGAATTCGCCAAAATATCCCCGCATCGCCCAGAACCACTTACCTTAGTGGGTATATCATTTGGAAAGAACACAAAATTAGGTTCCCCTTCCAGCCGTTCATTTGTATGGTTGATAATTTTTGCCTTTATGATATACCCCCGTTGCGTGTCGTTATCAACCGCCTCCAGGCTCACATCCTCGATTGTTACTTCTGCTATCTGCGATTTTCCTTCACAAGGGTTTATCTCAATTGGTTTGGGCTCTTCCTCTATCCCACAAGCCAACAGGAAGAGGCTAACGCAAAAACCGGCTATAATTCTCTTCATTTAATAATTTCATCATTATAAATATAGGCTTTTTACAATAATTGTAGGAATTTTATGTTTATTTACTAAATGTTTCTATTTCCCTACTGAGAGCAATCAATTATCCAAACAACTAACTATTATGAAGCACCTATGGAAATTTTTTAGCCTTCTTTTGATCGTGATCAGTTTGTCATTTACCGGCACAGATAAGAAAACAATCATCATAGATGTTGGGCATGGAGGGAGTGACACCGGAAATATCAGCAATGGAATTTCTGAAAAAGAAGTTGTCCTGAGTATTGCGCATAAAATTCAGGAGCTGAATAAAAATGAGAACATTGAAATCATCCTGACCAGAAGTTCCGATAAATTTATTTCCCTGGAAGATAGAACTGAGTATATTAATTCATTAGGCGCAGATCTCATGATCTCACTTCACTTGAATGCGCATCACAGCAATACAAAAAACGGACTTGAACTATTTACAAGCAAGCAAAATAAAATGCATGAAAGATCTACTGAAATCGCCACAAAAATGAAAAATGCGTTATCAGCCGACTTTTCAGTAGCCGAGCTTAAAAATGCGAATTTTCTTGTTTTGAGAAATACCACGTGTCCCGGGGTCATGGTTGAAATGGGATTTTTGACCAATGATGAGGACAGAAAATTTTTAACTAGTGAAGCAGGGCAAGAAAAAATCGCCGGGAGCATTTACCAATCTTTTAATTGACACCTGTCATAAAATGAAACAGAAATTTCCCTTATATCCCTATTCCGGGGATTTTTTCATGCTCACCCATTTTAACTTCAAGCTCTAAAAGATCTTATATTGAGACCTAACACAATTTTCCTCTGGGTTTTGCTGCTGCTGAGCTCTTCCGTTTTTGCTCAGGAAGAAATTCTTTTAAAAGGTAAAATTGAAGCAGACTCCCTAATGGAATCTTCAATAAGTATTGTTAATCTCACACAAAAAACCGGTACTACAAATGCTATTAATGGGAGTTTTGAAATAAGCGTTAAAGAGGAGGATATACTTTTATTCTCATCGGTACAGTATGAAACGCCCCAAATCAAGATCACTCCTAAGATTATGGAGGAAGGTTTTCTAAAGATCCGGCTCGATCTCCAAATAAATCAATTGAGCGAGGTGCGAATAAGTAATATTAATCTCTCCGGTAACCTTAGCAAGGATCTTGAAGACATTGTAGTTTTCGACCAGGCTGCCATAGGTTTTCCGATAAGAGATTTTAAAAGACGAACAGGAATTGAAAAACTGCAATATGACATGAACAGCGACCCGGTCTCTTTAGTGGTCAATACTTTAAATGGAAACCTTGCAAGATTGAAAAGAGCCAAAAAAAATTACGATTTTGATAAGCTGATAGAAAAGGGCATAAAATCTATACCGGATGCTTACTTTACTGAAAAACTGGGGATTCCTGAAGCTCAAATTCTCCCATTTGTCAACTTATGCGCACAGAATAATGAATTTGAGGCCTTAGTATCACAGGACGATCCTTTGGAACTAATGAAATTTTATTTTCAAAAGGCGCCCTCTTTCTTAAAAAAGGAATTTGAACTAAAAGTGATGGACAACGGGAAAGAAACAATGCATATTTCCACAGATTATTAATAAAGGCCTGCCAAGAAACCATACCTTTCAAAATTGGATCCCCTCAAAAAATTGGAGTTTCAGAAAGCGAAAAATAAAATATTCTTTAAATTGAACCATATTAACTAACTCAATACAAAGTTTTAATTGATCCACTCAAAATGAAATTTGATATAAAAGCCAGAGATATAAAATTTTTCATCTTAGGCCTTCTTACAGCTTTTATTTTTGCGGTTATCTACGACTGGGATAATAATAAAAAAGCTTTTAAAGAAGGCTATGAAGCGGGGAGACACGCCTATCCCGGGATAGAAAAAGAATTATAGATGATCCCAAATAACAGTTTTAGTCAAAAAAGCAAATTTAGAAACCAGGAAAGAAAATAGTTAAGCAGACATCCTGATATTTATTAGAACAAAAAAACGGGTAACATTGGTTAAATACAACGAAACACAAAAATCCATTGAAATTGATGACGGACTGAAAACACAATATTGGTTCGTGAACTTCATGGGCATTCTCGTGATCATCAATTCAGTTCTTTATCCGGTTTTCGTACTGAATAAAGAGCAATTTCAATGGTTCGGCTTTATTTGGGTGATCATCGGGCTGGTCTCTGTAATTCTCTTAGCCTATAAGCTCCTTAAAAAAACGGCGGCTGAAAAGATCAAATTAGCCGAAA
The DNA here is from genome assembly GCA_049687615.1 of Salinimicrobium sp. GTDB lineage: Bacteria > Bacteroidota > Bacteroidia > Flavobacteriales > Flavobacteriaceae > Salinimicrobium. Next base: position 2,711 of record JBAVJE010000066.1, read on the forward strand.
TTAAAGATCTGGAAGAAAAGGAATTTTTAGGCCGAAAAAAGCTGCGGCTCAATTTGACCAATGGAAAATCCAGGGATTTATTATCAGATATTGTAGAAACAAAAAGATTCTTACGGGAACTTGGGATCCCCACCGATTAAAAAATCCCTTGCTAACCATATTTCTCCCGCCGGGACACCTCCCTAAAATGCCATTTTTGAGCCCCCTATGAAACTACAGGAATAACTACTCCCGAAAGCTATCGAAAGCGTGCTTTTTTTACCTTTTATTTTTTCCGGAATGTTACGCAAGAAGCCTGGTCAAAAAAGGGATTTTTGAGAACTAATTTCCTAAATTTATTTCCTTTAAAAACAAGGCAGGCTACGCCACAGCGCATATGATCCCATCTTGAAAAAAGCAAGCAGGAAATACATTATAATATGAGAATAACTTTAT
>JBAVJE010000067.1:0-7748 GCA_049687615.1 Salinimicrobium sp.
TATATGAATTACGAGGGCGTCCTGACCAAAATGAAGACCGAAATCAATGATACTGTCCAGTACTATTTGCTGTTTGAACAGGATTTTTTGAATGTAAACCAGGTTCTGGACAAGAAGATAAGCATCAATTTTTTGGGTTATAAGTGCCTTAAATGCGGGAAACAAAAGAAAGTGTTCGCTAACGGTAACTGCTACCAGTGTTTCATGTCTGCTCCCGAAAATGGCGAGTGGGTGATAAGGCCCGAATTAAGTACAGCGCATCTTGACCGTGAGGATCGCGATCTTGAATATGAAAAAAAAGCGCAGCTGCAACCGCATATCGTCTATCTGGCCAATTCCAGCAATGTGAAGGTGGGGGTAACTCGAAAAAGTCAGAAACCTACACGGTGGATCGACCAGGGGGCGCACCGGGCCATTGAAGTAGTGGAGGTGCCTAACCGCTATCTTGCGGGTATCACCGAAGTAGCGCTGAAAGCACATGTTTCAGACAAGACCAACTGGCGCAGAATGCTTACCAATGATCTTGAGGAGATCAATCTTACCGAGGTGCGGGATAGCTTAAGGCAATATATTCCCGAAGAAGCGCAGGATTATTTTCTGGAAAATTCAAAGGAGACCTCGATCAAATTCCCGGTATTGAGCTACCCGAACAAGTGCAAAACACTCAACCTTCAAAAAAGCCCTTTTTACGAGGGTATTTTAAAAGGAATAAAAGGCCAGTACCTCATTTTTGAGGACGGGGTGGTGCTCAATGTGAGAAAACACGAGGGCTCTGTGGTGAACCTTAGTATCGGCTGATCACTGATTGGTCGTATCTTTCTTTTTCTTTTTACCGCTTAACAGGCCGCCCAAAATATTTTTGGCAGCTTCTTTTACCGCGTCTTTTTGAGGACTAACACTATCCTTTGCCTGCGTGTTGGTCGCGGTAGTATCGGTTTTGGTCCTTCCGGTGATGATGTCGGTCAAAATGTTTTTCCCTTTTTCCTTCAGGTTTTCTTTTTGAGAGGCAATGATCTTTTGGGTGAGGTTATTCACGGCCTGTTGCATGTTAAGATTGATGGAAGGGTTTTGAAAACTTCCTCTAATATCTACGGGCAGAGCAACCGTCATGGTATCCTGTGCCTGCGAACTTAATTTGGCCAGCGTGCTGCCAATTTCATTTCCCAAATATTTTGCCGGCACCTGGAGGGCAACATTATAGTTCATGTTCATGTCAAAGCCATGGCTTCCCGAAGCCCGTCCTTTGATGCCTTTAATATTAAAGTCGAAAGGCGCCACCTCGACCTGCCCGTTATTAAAATTCAAACGTGTTTTAAGATCTTTGAGGTTGAGGTTGTCCAGGTCCACAAATTTTAGTTGTTGATTCAACTGGGCCAGGAGTGGGGTTTGCCCGGGATTCACTTTTGCTCCAAGTATTTCGGCCAGGGCGTTTCCGGCCAGGCTTTGTAACTGCGGAGTAAGGTCATTATTTAAATCTCCGTGGAGGTCAATATTCGTATTAAGCGAACCATTAAGCGCCGTTGCAATAGGAGCCAGGTTTCTTAGCAGCTCCATGTCTTTAAAAGCCTGGGCGATATTGATCGTACTCAGGTCGAGCTTCATCGTAAAATTAGGCGTGGGCTCCAGGGTAGAAACTTTTCCGTTAAGAACGATATCACCGGAAAAAATGTTGGAGGTAACATTCTCCAAAGTAGCGGTTTCATTGGCGATGAGCAGCACTCCTTTAGTGTTCTCCAGTACGAGATTATCATAGAGCACCCGGTTGGCCTTAAAATCCAGGCGGGCATCCAAAAACGAAGGAATTCGAATGGCATCTTCTTTTGGGCTTGTTCCCGGAGTCGTATCTGTTACTTCGGAAGGAGTTTTCTTCACCATAAAATCATTAACCGAAAAAGTATTGGAACTGGCAGTAAAATCTCCCTTGAGGTCCTGATCTGTAAAAAGAAAACCCATGAAGTTCTGGATGGTTCCTTTAAGGGCAAGATCGGTTTGGCCCGTAGTTAACACCGATCGCTCTAAAGTGACATTTCCCGAGTTAAATTTGAGATCGGCATTGGCCAGTTTGATTTCATTGGGAATCTCGGGAGAGGAGTAGCTGAAATCCTTGATCGAAGCCGTTCCCGAACTCTTCACGTTCTGGTACTGCTCCTTCTCTACAGAATTCATGTCAAAACTTGTGCTGAGGTTAGCAGTGACGATCCCGTTGAGATCCTGTTCCAGATCGATTGGGTAGGCCTGTTTAAGATTGGCCAGATTGACGGTCCCGTTGACCGCCATGTTCACCAGCATATTTTCGGTGAGGTTCCTGAGATTTCCGTTAGCCCTGAAGGCATCGCGGTCAATCCTGAAGTTGAGTTTTTCAATATTTACATAGGTGTCTTCGGGAAGGCCGGTCTCATTGAGTACTTCGGCAGCGATATTAATGTCCTCTACCGCCTTAGGCAGGTCGGGGTATTTAAATGAAGCATTTTCCGAAGCAATATTGATCTTCATCTTAGGAATATGGACGTCGTCCACAATTCCCCTTATGTAGCCATCGACCACAAAATCTCCCTGCGTTTGCACATCTTCAATGTTTTTGGAATATTCTTCGGGAATAACGGCGAGGAAATTTTTAAACGAAGAGGTGGGCGTTTTAAAACTGATGTCCATTTCGTTGTTATCCTCGTTCACCTGCACATATCCGTCAAATTTGAGGGGCAATTGATTGATAAGAGCCTCATTTTCCAGGAAAGTATAGCGCAGGTTTTTCAGGTCCATTTTAAAATCGGCGTCCAGTTTCAGCTTATTGCGATTGAGGTAATTCACATCATCCACGTTAAGGCTAATGAGCGTGCTGGAAACGGTGCTGAGGGTGGAAATATCTGCGGAAAAATCGCCGTTCCCCTCGTGGTTAAGCTCTTCCAGTAGCAGGCTGATATTTGCGGCCTCGTCGACATAAGTCAGGCGTGAATCGTTAATCTCATAGTGCTTAACATCAAAAGAAAATCCGCCTCCTTCCGAAGTTGTCGTAGCATCTTTGACGGCGACATCATAATTGTTATTGCCCAAAGAATCGACCTTGATGTTGAGAACAGTATTATTGATTTTTAGAGCGTCCACTTTCATTGGTTCGCCACTAGCTTTAAAGAGTTGCGAAATGCCCATTTGCAGGGCCACCTCTTCGCTGTAGGCCAGGGTGTCCTCCTCAAAAGGGGCGTTGTTGATAATAGACAGGTCCTTGATCTTGAGCGTGGCATCGGGAAAATGCCTGAACAGGCTCAGGTTGATATCGGCAAAAGCAACTTTGGCATTGAGTTGATCGTTCATTGATTTGCGCACGAGGTCTTTAAGCTGACTCTCAAAAATGATGGGTGCCAAAAAAAGGATTAACAACAGCACGGCCATCACGATGGCAAGAATTTTTAAAAACTTTTTCATAAAAAAATCTTTTAGATATTACCGGGTCTTTCTGCTTTAGACCATATTTGTACGATCAGGGAAAAGAGCAAAAAACCTGACAACTCTTTCCTCAAAGTTAAGAGTATGTGATTTTGTTTTGTTTAATTTGCTGTGAAATTACAGTTTTCGTCTTACTAAAATTTTCTTAAAACCTTTGAAGTCTCCAAATTCTGTTTATATCGCCCTGGGTAGTAACGAGGGAAATAGACCGGCCTTGCTGCAAGAAGCAGTAGACAAGATCCAGAAAAAAATAGGAGAGGTCACACAGGTTTCGCCAATCTATGAAACGCCGGCCTGGGGCTTTGAGGGAAATGCATTCCTAAATGCCTGTATTGAGGTCTCCAGTCGTTTTTCTGCCGAAGAGATTTTAAGGCTTTTGCTGAAGATCGAAACCGAAATGGGCCGTCAACGACATGGGGGCAATGCTTATCACAACCGGCCAATCGATCTGGATATTTTGCTGTTTGAGGAGCAAATTATTTCTTCTGAAATATTACAGGTTCCCCACCCGCAAATGCAGCATCGTAGTTTTGTGTTGCGTCCTTTAGCCGATATTGCCGGTGACGTAAAACACCCGCTCATGAAGCTGAAAGTGAAGGAGCTTTTAGCGCAAACCGATGATACTTCCGAAATCAGGCAGGTGCAGGAGCAACTGGACAAACCGGTTAAAATTGAGTTTTCGAAGTATAATTACGTGGCGGTAGAGGGGAATATCGGGGCCGGAAAAACCAGTTTTGCGACCATGGTATCCCAGGATTTCAACGCAAAGCTTATCCTGGAGCGATTTAAAGACAACCCGTTCCTTCCGAAGTTCTATGAAGATCAGCCGCGCTATGCGTTCCCGCTGGAAATGTCTTTTTTAGCCGATCGTTACCAGCAATTGTCTGATGACCTGGCACAGTACGACCTGTTCAAAGACTTTGTGATTTCAGATTATGATGTTTTCAAATCGCTCATCTTCGCGAAGATCACTTTGCATGAAGATGAATACGCGTTGTACCAGAAACTGTTTCACCTTATGTACAAAGAGCTGGTAAAACCCGATCTTTACGTATACCTGTATCAAAATACCGAAAGGCTGCTCGAAAATATCAAAAAACGAGGCCGCGAGTATGAGCAGAATATTCAGCAGGACTACCTGGCCAATATCAACAAAAGTTATCTCTCTTTCATCAAATCCCAGCCCGGGCTTAACGTGAAGATCATCGATATTTCAGAAATGGACTTTGTTAGCAATCGTGAGGACTACCTGCAGCTGCTGGAAGAGATCTTCTAAATTTTTTTCAGTCACGAATTCCCTAATTTCTTATCGGAAAATTTTTTTCTGAAGGGGTCTTGAAAAAGGCATTTTTGAAGCCTCTCTTTTCTTTTTTCTGAACCGCGAAAAGAAGGCTCTAAAATCGCATTTTTGAGAAGACATCCCAAAGCACTACTCCCGCGCTAACCGAAATGTTGAGCGAATGTTTGCTGCCCAGCTGGGGAATCTCAATCACGCCGTCTCCTGCCGAAACCAATTGCTGCTGTACTCCTTTGACTTCGTTCCCAAAGATGAAGGCGTATTTTTGCCCTTTTTGAGGCTCAAACTCCTGCAGCATTAGCGCGTCTTCGGCCTGTTCTACAGAGAATACCTTTACGTTTTTCTGCTGCAGCTCCTCAACCAGCTTCAGAGCATCTTCGGTATATTCCCAGGCTACGGCATCGGTCGCCCCAAGAGCCGTTTTGTGAATATCCTTATGTGGCGGCGTGGCGGTGATTCCGCAGAGGTAGATTTTCTCGATCAAAAAGGCATCGGAAGTACGAAAGATAGAACCAATATTGTTGAGGCTCCTTACATTGTCTAAAATGACAATTATGGGGGTCTTTTCGGCCTGACGGAATTCGGTTATACTTTTTCTTTCAAGCTCGCTGTTCTTTAACTTTCGGTTCTTCATGTTGCAAAAATAGGAATTTCATCAGGTTTTAGCTGCAGCCAATGCGGTTGTAAAATATGCGGGACAGCTTGTGGAGAAAGTTTTAATAAATCCTGAGTGGTAATTTTTAGCTTAAATCGATAGATTATTTACTTTAGCAATTGATAAAGAGCAGGAAGAGTGGCAGGAAAATCAAATAAGAAGGTGACGCCCCTAATGCAGCAGTATAACAGCATCAAGAACAAATATCCCGATGCGCTGTTGTTGTTTAGAGTGGGCGATTTTTACGAGACTTTTGGAGAGGACGCGGTTAAGGCCGCAAAAATTCTGAATATTGTGCTCACCAATAGAAATAACGGCGGGGAGCGAACCGAACTGGCGGGATTTCCGCATCATTCTCTCAATACGTACCTGCCAAAGCTCGTAAAGGCGGGGCAGCGGGTGGCCATTTGTGACCAGCTGGAAGATCCCAAAACAACCAAGACGATCGTGAAACGCGGGGTGACCGAACTGGTGACACCCGGGGTGTCCATGAATGATGAAGTGCTGCAAAGCAAATCAAATAACTTTTTGTGCGCTGTTCATTTTGGACAACGCAGCCTGGGGATAGCATTTTTGGATGTCTCGACAGGAGAATTTCTCACTGCCGAAGGTTCTCCGGAGTACCTGGATAAATTGCTGCAGAATTTTAGTCCCAGCGAGGTGCTGGTGCCAAAGCAAAAGAAAAAGGATTTTTATAAATATTTCGGGGAAAACTACCATACTTTTTTTCTCGAAGACTGGATATTTAAACAGGATTACGCCTACGAAAGCCTGAACGCGCATTTTCAGACCAAATCTCTAAAGGGATTTGGCGTTGAACACCTGCACGACGGCATTATTGCTGCCGGGGCGGTTTTATACTACCTGGGAGAAACGAGGCATCACCGCCTACAGCACATTAGTACTATCACGCGTATTGCCGAGGAAGAATACGTGTGGATGGACAGGTTTACCATTCGTAACCTTGAGTTGTATCACTCAAATGCCCAGAACGCGGTGACCTTGCTGGACGTGATCGACAAGACGATCTCTCCCATGGGCGGCCGAATGCTGAAGCGCTGGCTGGCCCTTCCGCTTAAAAATGCCGAAAAAATTTCCAGGCGTCATCAGGTGGTGGAGTACCTTATGGATAATTCCGGAGTGCTTCAGAAGATTCAGCAGCACATAAAGCAGATAAGTGATCTCGAGCGCTTGATTTCTAAAGTGGCTACGGGAAAGGTGAATCCGCGGGAAATTATTCAGCTTAAAAATAGCCTGGAAGCCGTAGTGCCGGTAAAGGCGCTTGCGGCAGCTTCAAAAGATGAGGCGTTGAGAGCTTTGGGAGAAAACCTGCAGGGCTGTGAAATGCTTAGGAGCAAGATCAAAGAGACGCTTTTTGAAGATGCCCCCGTAAATATTCTTAAAGGCAGCAGCATTGCCAATGGTTTTTCTGAAGAACTGGATGAGCTGCGAAAAATAGCATTTTCGGGCAAGGATTATCTCGACAAAATTTTGGAAAGAGAATCGGCGGCTACGGGAATTACTTCATTAAAGATCGCGAGCAATAATGTATTCGGCTACTATATCGAGGTGCGTAACGCCCATAAAGATAAGGTGCCTGAAACCTGGATAAGGAAACAAACCCTGGTCAATGCCGAGCGTTATATCACCCAGGAGTTGAAAGAATATGAGGCGAAAATTTTAGGCGCCGAGGAAAAGATCATGCAGCTGGAGCAGGAGATCTTTCAGAAATTGATTACCTGGATTGGCGACTACATTCAGCCGGTACAGCAAAATGCCGCTCTCATAGGGCAACTGGATTGTCTATGCTCCTTTGCACAGCAAGCGCAGGCCGAGAATTACTGCCGGCCCGTCATTGACGACTCACATGAACTGGATATTTCAGCCGGAAGACATCCCGTTATTGAAAAGCAGCTGCCGCTGTCTGAAACTTATGTGAGCAACGATGTTTTTCTTGACAGGGAGCAACAGCAGGTAATCATGATCACGGGGCCGAATATGAGTGGGAAATCGGCCATTCTGCGTCAAACCGCCCTGATCGTGCTTATGGCGCAAATGGGAAGTTTTGTCCCTGCCGAAGCCGCGCGGATAGGCTTAATCGATAAGATTTTTACCCGCGTGGGCGCCAGCGATAATATCTCCATGGGGGAATCCACCTTTATGGTAGAGATGAACGAGACGGCTTCTATTTTGAATAACCTCTCCGAACGCAGCCTGGTTTTACTTGATGAGATAGGCCGCGGTACGAGCACCTATGACGGGATCTCTATCGCCTGGGCCATTACCGAATATTTACACGAGCATCCGGCCCGCGCCAAAACGCTTTTCGCGACCCATTATCACGAGCTTAACGAA
>JBAVJE010000068.1:0-12552 GCA_049687615.1 Salinimicrobium sp.
AGGAATTGTATACAGCGGTTTCTTCTTTTGAAAATTTATCTTCTATCACCTTTTGCATCTCTACATTGGATAGTGACAGGAATGATAACCGGGGCTCCCTGGCCATCTTATCTCCCGCCAGCCAATCGAAGTATTCAAAAAGAGCAAGCCTTTCCATCTCACCATTTTGATATTTGAAAAATTCCCCGCCCCAGATTTGAGCATCTTCACCAAAGCCTGTTCCATCCCAAACCACTCCCAGGATGGGATTTGGACTGTCAAACAGTTGGTGTTCGCCTAAAACAGCAGCAAAATGCGCTTTATGATGTTGAATCTGAAAATAGTCTATCTCCCATTTTTCAGAAAGCTCCCTGCCAAACCGGGTGCTGTGATAATTTGGATGCATATCAGTCAGAATCACCTCCGGAAGCTGTTCAAAAAGCTCCGTAAACTTTATCACTGTCCTCATGTATCTGTCATAGACATTAAAGTTGTCCAGATTTCCCAGATATTGGCTGATATATAAATAGTCGTTTGGCAAAAAGGCGATAGTACTTTTGAGATGTGCCCCCATCGCCATTATTTTTTCCTTCGATTTTACTGCAGCATCAAAATTCGGACTATAGCCCCTGGAACGCCGAAAGATGACCTTCTGATTAAACTTACGACTGAACTTTACCACCGAATCATCTTGGGGATTGGTAATGTAAAGATTATGATTCAAAAAATAGTCGGCGACATCGCTCAATTCCTCCATAGCTATTTCTGTTGAACTTAAGATTGGTGACCCATGTATGTTCCCGCTCGTCGCTACTACCGGAATACCGATTTCAGTGATCAAATTCTGCAAAATTCCGGAGTAGGGGAGCATAACCCCCAGGTGATCAAGATTGGGAGCCAAATCTTTCAGCGCCAATTCTCCCTCAAAGTTGTTTAGAGGAATAAGGACTATGGGACTTTCACAAGATGTTAAGGCATTTTCCTGAAAACGGTTGATCAATAAATCTTTTTTTAGCTTAGATAGCGACGGATACAAAATCGCAAAGGGTTTGGAAGGTCTTTTTTTCTTCGATCGCAATCTTTGGATCGCTTCCCTGTTATTGGCATCGCAGCATAAAAGATACCCGCTGTTGTTCTTGATAGCGATGAGCTTGCCTTCCTTAATTAGGCAGGCTGTTCTTTTCATGATAGAATCCTCATTGATCTTTGATCCTTTAGAATCGGTCAGGACAAGCTCGGGACCGCACTGAGGACAGGAGTTGGTTTGTGAATGAAAACGCCTGTTCCCGGGATCTGAATATTCATTTTGGCAATGAGGACACATCTCAAAATCTTTCATATTGGTATGTTCTCTTTCAAACGGAAATGAATTGGTGATCGCCCAGCGGGGTCCACAATTTACGCAGGTCGTAAAGGGATAATTATAACGTCTATTGTCTTTCTGAACCAGTTCTTTTTTACAATCTTCACAGATGCCAAAATCCGGAGTAAGTTGTAAATTGAGTTTAGAATTTTTTCCTGAAGGAACGATTTTGAAGCTATCAAACTTTACAGGTTCACTCTCACAAAAATGATGTTCAGTAATTTTTGAAACCGAGGGCGGATTTTCAATTAAAGATTCATAAAACCGGAAGGACTGTTTTTCGTTTCCGTTGAGATATATAATTACTCCATTTTCATTATTGGAAACAGAGCCTTTTAGTCCTAATTTAGTTGCCAACCTGTATACATGGGGTCTAAACCCAACCCCCTGAACTCTTCCTTTTATAATTATTTTATAGGATCTATTGACATTATTGGAGTTCGGCATACAGTTTCTCGGTCAATTCATGAATCTTTTGAATAGCTTTTGGGATAGCTGCTGAAACCTTTGGGGACAATTCTATGGTCATGGGGGTCACATCTTTAATGGAAATGGTCAGGAGATAAAGATCTGGTTTGTTTTCCATGAGGTAAACCGCTTCTACCATATCTTTGAGGCCTACATCATGTACGCTTAATGCAGAAGGAAAGTCACTGGCAAATTTCGGCCTAATCAACGACAGGGTGCCAGCTTCTTTACCATCCATAGTGGCATCGACAAATATGATTTTTGGATAACTTTCAAAGCAATTGAGCAACAGGAAGCCGCCCGTTCCACCATCTAAAATGTCGACATAATCCGGCAGCTTTATCTTATCCAACTCCTGTATAAGGTGAACGCCTATACCCTCGTCTCCCATAAGATAGTTGCCAACTCCCAATACCAGGATACTTTTTGATTTATCCTTTTCATAAAAGAAAGAATCACTGCTTATGGAAACGGGTTTATTATTGGATTTAGACATGTTTGGAGGTGCTATTCATATTATCGATAAGTTCTCCACCTTCTTCTCCTGCTACAACCACGTCCTTATCACTTTTCAAACCTTCATGCAATCGTTCTACGGACACGAATTTATAGCCACTGAACATCGACGAAACTTCTCCGCGACCTTCTAACCAGTCATGGTAAAAAACCAAATACACATGAATCAAAGTAAACAATATGAAAAACCATGTAGAGATGTGATGTATCGTTCTCACCATGAAATCACCTCCAAATATAGGAACCACCCAGGCGAACAATTTTGGTAACCACCATCCCGCATTAGATGCGTAAAGGCCGAAACCGGTAAATATTTGAATCAATGCCAGAATGAATAGCATCACATAAGAAAAAGCAGCCAGGCTGTTATGGCCGATACTGATATTTCTAACATCGGGATTCTTATCATTGGCAAGAAATACATCAACCTTAAAGACATGCAAGGTATTACGCCATGATTTTCTGCTAAAAGGCCAGAAGGCCCGCCAACTGGCGAATCTATTTCCTGCGAAGGACCAATAGATCCTGAGGATCATGTTAAAAAAGAAGATATAGGCTGTGGCAAAATGAATAAAACGTACCGTACCAAACCAATAGCTTTGGCTGGCCTCGGCATTTGAAAGAATAGCGGGTGGATTGGAAATAATTAAACCTGTAACAGCTAATATGGTAATTGAAAGCGCATTGATCCAGTGAAAGATCCTCACCGGGATCTCCCAAACATAGACTCGTTTAAAAGTTCTTTTATCCATAGTATTTCATACTAAACTCCACAACTAAATACATTCTGAACCTGGGAAATGTGCTTTCCGTGCTCATCATAGAGATGAACGGCACACGCCAAACAGGGGTCAAAAGAATGTATTGTTCTTATAATTTCCAGGGGCAATTCCGGGTCGGCGACAGGAGTCCCTATAAGTGCAGATTCATAGGCTGATCTCTGTCCCTGGGGATCCCTTGGGGAAGCATTCCAGGTAGTAGGAACAACTAATTGATAGTTCTCTGTCTTGCCATCTTTTATTTTTATCCAGTGGGCCAAAGATCCTCTTGGAGCTTCAGAAAAACCTACCCCGCGGGATTCACTCTCCCAGGTGTCCGGTTCCCAACGGTCTGTGTTGGCCATACGGGAATCCCCGTTCTTGATATTTTGCAGTAAGGTATCATAGAACTCCATGGTCCAATTGGCTACCAGTTGCGTTTCTATACCCCGGGCGGCAGTTCGTCCTAACGTGGAATAGAGGGCTTCAACCGGAACATCCAAATGATTGAGAGCGCCGGTTACCGCTTCCTGTATCTCTTTGTTTCCTCTGGCATAGCCCACCAAAAGCCGGGCTAAGGGACCAACTTCCATAGGCTTACCCTTCCACCGGGGAGTTTTTACAAAACTATATTTATTTGAAACGTCTAATTGTTCATAGGGTGGTTTAGGGCCGGTGTATTTGATATTGGTCTCACCTTCCCAGGGATGCCTTCCTTTATCCCTGCCTTCAGAGTAGTCCTCATACCAGGAATTATTCACAAATTCAGTGATGTCATCGTTGCGATGATCTACATCGTGGACTTTTGAAAGATCCCTGTTCAGAATTATACCCTGTGGGAATTTGAAACCGGAAATATCTGAATAACCATTCGTTGGAAAGTCGCCATAGGTCATGTAATTACCAAATCCTTTACCTATTGCTCCCCAGTCTTTGTAAAAGGAAGCTATTGCCAAAAGATCAGGAATATATACCTGTTCGATAAACTCTTTGCCTTCTTTTAACAGGTGCCCCACATATGCTAGTCGCTCTGCATTTAAGGCGCCGGGGCTTTCTGTATTGATCGCGCATGCCATACCACCGACGAGGTAGTTAGGATGAGGATTTTTTCCCCCGAAAATGGTATGAACCCTAACAATCTTTTTTTGCCATTCTAATGCTTCCAGATAGTGGGCTACTGCCATTAGATTAACTTCAGGAGGTAATTTCATCTGTGGATGGCCCCAGTAACCATTAGCAAAAATGCCTAATTGACCGCTTTCTACGAATTTGGTGATCCTCTTTTTAACATCAGAAAAGTAGCCGGGAGAACTTTTTGGCCAGTTAGAGATACTCCTGGCAAGCTCTGAAGTTTTCGCAGGATCTGCTTTTAGAGCATTTACAACATCTACCCAATCTAATGCGTGAAGATGATAGAAATGAACAGTATGGTCATGCATATATTGAGCACCTTCCATAATATTCCTAACCATTTCTGCATTGGGTGGAACTTCAATTCCTAAAGCATCCTCTACAGATCTTACCGATGCCAGGGCATGTACGGTGGTACACACCCCACAAGCACGTTCTACAAAGGCCCAAACATCTCTGGGATCTCTTCCCCGAACTATATTCTCTAAGCCTCTCACCATGGGGCTCGAACTAAAGGCGTCGGTTATTTTGCCGTCTTTGACTTCTACCTCTATCCTTAGATGCCCCTCGATACGGGTGACGGGATCAACTACAATTCTGTTTGCCATGATTTTTTACTTAAGAGTCTAAATTCTTTTCGTTCTCTACGCCGGCAGAGGTATTGTCTCTCAATTCCTTGCGTTTAGAATAATTTGCCGCGACGGCATGTACAGCCAAACCTCCAACTACTACGCCTGCTGCAACTTTGCCTATAGTATCTGCCGAACTTTCAATTCCAAAACCTGAGAGGCCTGTTAATCTCTCATAGAATGGACCATTATCCCAAAAATCCTCTTCACTACAGCCTATACATCCATGACCCGATTGTATAGGGAAACTCACACCGTTATTCCATCGTATAGTTCCGCAAGAGTTATAGGTCATGGGACCCCTGCATCCTACTTTATATAAACAGTAGCCCTCTTTTGCATTTTGGTCATCAAATGTTTCTGCAAAAAGACCGGCATCATAATAGGGTCTTCTATAGCAGGAATCGTGTACTCTTTTAGCGTAAAATGCTTTTGGCCTTCCCAATCCATCTAATTCAGGTAAACGCCCAAATGTAATGACATGAACGATCACACCCGCCATTACCTCTGCAATAGGAGGACAGCCCGGAACTTTAATTATGGGTTTGTTCTTGATGATCTTATGTATGGGGGTTGCATCTGTTGGGTTAGGGTAGGCAGCCTGTACGCATCCGTTGGATGCACAGCTACCCCAGGCAATGATCGCTTTAGCCCCTTCAGCAGCTTCCAGTAATGTTTCCTTGGCAGATTTGCCTGCTATACAGCAGTAATTACCATCGTCTCCCAGGGGCACTGAACCTTCTACACAAAGTATATATTCTCCTTTGTATTTTTCCATGGTTTCACGCTTGGCAGCTTCAGCCTGGTGACCAGATGCAGCCATGAGGGTTAAGGTGTAATCCAAAGAAATCTTATCGAGAATGATGTCAGAAACAATTGGGTGATCAGAACGGATAAAGGATTCACTACAGCAGGTACATTCCTGATAATGTTCCCAGATAACAGGGATCCGAAATTTAGTTTCCAGGGATTTTACTACCTGCCCGATCGAAGAAGTTTCTAGACCCATGTATGCAGCTATGTAAGTTGCGAACTTCATGAAATCCCGTCTGCTGTAACCCTGATTGATAATGCTTTCGTAGTAGGTCTCTTTTGCGCGTTTTTCTGTTGCCATAGCTCAGATGTTTAAACCTAAAAAAATCATAAAATCGGGGGGATACTTAAAATTAGTGAAAAAAAATGAACTTATTACATGATAAGTATCATGTAAATCCTAAAAATTTTTGGTAATTTTAGTTCTTATGTTGTTAAAAATCAATAAATAATGCATGAATTGTCCGTTGCGTTAGGCATAGTAAAAATTGCAGAGGATGAAACCAAAAAAGCAAAGGCAAATGCAGTGGAATTGATCGAACTTGAAATAGGTTTGTTAGCCGGAATTGAATTTCAATCACTCGACTTTGTTTGGCCGGCAGCAGTAAAGGATACCGTACTGGAAAGGGCAGAACGAAGGATTTTTAAGATAAAAGGAAAGGGGAAATGTATTGACTGTGACACAATTTTTGCGATTGAACATCTCTATGACTCATGCCCTAATTGTAATAGCAATTTTAAGGGGATATTACAGGGAAAGGAACTACGTGTAAAGGCCCTGGAGGTTATATAAAATAATTAAAAACATTAAACTATGTGCGGTACCTGCGGTTGCGGAAGCGAGGAAAGTGGTGTAAAGATCTTAGATCCAAAAAGCCAGAACAGTGCTAAAGAGCACGACCATTCAAATCACCACAAGCATTCTCATGAGCATACCCACGATCATGCACATGCTCCTGATCATACTCATGATCATGGACATTCTCATGACCATCACCACCATCATCATGATCATGAACAATCCCCCACTCAAAGAAAAGTCTTAGAGGTAGAGAAGGATGTCCTGCAGCAAAATGAGATCCTTGCAGCAAGAAACAGGGGCTATTTTGATGCCAAGAACATTTTCACCATCAACCTGGTGAGCTCTCCCGGCTCTGGAAAAACAGCTCTGTTAGAGCGCACTCTGAAAGACCTCAAAAAGGACCTGAATTTCTACGTCATAGAAGGGGACCAGCAATCTATGAACGATGCAGACAGGATTGCGGCAATGGACATTCCGGTTATACAAATAAACACCGGCAAAGGATGTCACCTGGAAAGTGATATGGTATATGAAGCAGTGAAGAAGCTAAACATGCAAAACGATTCACTGTTGATGATCGAAAATGTCGGCAACCTGGTCTGTCCTTCAATGTTTAATTTAGGAGAGCACAAACGGGTGGTAATTATTAGTACTACAGAAGGCGACGATAAACCCATTAAATATCCTGATATGTTCCACACTTCGGATATCTGTATCATCAATAAGGTTGATCTTTTGCCGTACCTGGAGACCAACCTGGACGATCTAAAGAGCAATGCCTTAAAAGTGAATCCTAATTTGAAATTCTTTGAAGTTTCGGCAACAAAAGGCACTGGGATGACAGACTGGTATAAATGGCTTGAAGAAAATAATAAACCTGTTGCTGAGAATCTATAAATTGGAAATAACATGTGTTTAGCAATACCTGGAAAGTTAATAGAAATCACTTCAGAACTGGATGAAACCTTCCGTATAGGCAAAGTCTCGTTTGGAGGTGTAAAAAAAGAGGTGAGTCTAACTTTGGTGCCACAAGCCAAAGTCAATGATTATGTGATGGTACATGTGGGAGCCGCCATAAGTGTTGTAGACGAGACTGAAGCAAAAAAGACCTTTGAAGTTCTCAAGCAGCTTGGAGAATTGAACGACCTGGATTCCGCAGACAGCAAATAAAAAGAGCCTGTGCCCTATTTTGAATTACAAAAAGACGATACCAATTTTCCGCCGGCATATTTTGCAGGCATAGACGGTTTGCTTGCCGTTGGCGGAGTTATGTCTGTAGAACGTCTTCTCCTGGCCTACAATCGCGGAATCTATTATTGGCATTTTCCGCTAAAACACGTTCAATGGTGGTCTCCCGATCCCCGAATCGTCATACGCCCGGAGTCCTTTGTAATAGATAAAGATAAATGGCAAAGCTTGCAGCAGGAATTCACAGTAAGCCTTGATGCCCACTTTGAAAAAGTAATTCGTGCCTGCCAAAACATTTATAATATCAAAGAACGAATGGACCATACCTGGTTAACAGAACGTATGGCCAGGATATTTCTTGAATTGCACCAAAAAGGTTACGCTCATTCCATTGAAGTCTGGAAAAATGAAAAACTGGTGGGAGGCTTGTTCGGGGTGGCTATTGGAAAGCTGTTCTTTGGTGAATATTTGTTCGCCGAAGTAGAGAATGCCAAAGATTTTGCCATTCTGTACCTGGTCAATAAATTAAAGGAAGACGGTTACACCTTAATCGATATGCAAAAAGAAACTATATTCTTGCCGGGCCTGGATTATGATGAGATCCCAAGGTTGGAATATGTAAATATCTGTAAGGAGAACGCAGAAACATTTTCAAATGTTCTACCGAAATTTTAATGGAATGTCATGAAGCTATCTTTTGAAGAACAGTTGCAAAATGCGAGTATACTTCTACAGCAAAACGATGTAAAAAGTTCTATTGAGCACTACCTACATGCCCTGGAAATGGCTACTGGCATTGATCAAAAAATTCACCTAAACAATATCCTGGGTAAATTGTACCAAAAGACTCAGGATCCGGTTAAATCCCTGGAGCATTTTAAAAGGTCTTTGAAATTATATGAAGATAACCCGGAGCAGGTGAATTCTGTTGACAGGGCATCCATCTTTAATAATGTTGCAGCTATTTATTCTGAAACAGATATAAAAAAAGCGATCGAAAATTATAAATACTCCCTTGATATTTTTCAGAAAACCATCGATTCGGGCAAAGATGAATATAATCCACATTTAGCAAACACACAGTTCGTCCTGGCCGATGTATACGCCAGGGAAAAAGATTTCTACCAGGCAAAAAAATACTATAAAGCGGCAATTAATTTATACGGAAAACTAGACCAGGACCCTTATCGTCAATTGAAAGCAAATGCGCATTATCAACTTGGAAACATTTACACTGAAGAGTTTAACTTATACGATGCGAAGACCCATTATGATAAAGCCCTGAAGTTATATAACAGCTTTACATCTAAAGATAACATCTCTATAAAACCTTTCCTGGCTGCTACGTTAAACAATTTGGCGGTGACCTATAAATCTATGGATGAAATAGACAAGGCACTTGAATATTATCATAAAGCGCTACATACCTATGAAGCGTTGTCGCAATATTCCTTTGAAGCTTTTGCCCCTTATTTAGCCGAAACCTTGAATAGTATGGGAATAGTTTATTCTGAAAAAAATGAATTCAAAACGGCTATAGATAAATTAAAGCAATCGGTTGAGTTGTACAATGAGCTTGCTAATTCAAGACCACAGGATTACACACATTATCTTGCCAAAGGTCTTCATAACCTGGGCCTATTTTATTTTGAATTAAAAGAAATAGAATTGGCAATGAAATATTTTAAGCAGGCACTTACTATCCGGAAAAAACTGGCAGAAGAACAGCCGGTGAATTTTGGCCCCGATTATTGTGCTACTGCCTTAAACTTAGTTGAACTCTATCAATTCGAGATTCAATATGAATTAAATATAAGTTATAAATCAGATGCACTGGCATTGTTGAAAGATGTAAAAGAGCGACTCCAATTGTATGATGACCAGCGCCCCGTCGTCAAAAATATGATAAGTGATTGCCATAGTTACCTGGACTACTTCAGCAGCATAGATGTAGAGCAGCTAACCCAGAATTGGGTCCTGTTAAGGATCGATGATTTGTCCGAGGAAATAGACAGTACAATTTTGCCAAAAGAGAAAATAGAATTTCAAATCAAGATCGTAGAAATTTTAAAGGCAAAATCAAAGGAATTTCCAAAGAATGAACGATTTAAAAAGGAGCTTGCCGCTGCACTTAATAATCTGAGCTGGTTGTATCTGCGGTTAGATCAAATTGATACTGCGATCCAAACCATCGGGAAAGCTCAACTTTTGAAGCAAGCGGTTCGTTCTTTAAAATGTAATCTTGGGCATGCTCTTCTTTTACGGGGGAATTATGAAGAAGCGAAGGAACAATACTTAGCCTATCTCAATGAAGTCATGGCACAAGATCATTTTGCCAGGCAAACTATAGCCAGGGACATTCAGGTCTTAAAGAATGATGGGGTAGTGCATGAAGGTTTTGACAGAATAGCCGGCGAATTAAAGCTCTAAGTTGTGTTTCGGCGATTTAATTAGACACTTTTATATTTGCCGTAATACCAGTAAATCAAATACTAAAATCCTTCCGCAGCAACACCTCGCAAAAATGGCATTTTTGGGACCCCTTCCGGAAAGACTTTATTCGGAAATTACCTCGGTTGCCCTTGAATAAACCTTAATCTTTAGCCAATCCTTTGCTGTGGGGGTGGTTTATTATTTCAGATTTAATAACTTGAAAATAAAAATGTTATACAATCAGATTATCCTGATTCTAAGTGTTTTTCTAATGAATAACTTAATTCTTTTCGATTTTAGTGAGACCGATAACTGGTCTGGCTGGAGCATACAAAATGACGTGGTGATGGGAGGGAGATCCTCCAGTAAATTGGAGCGCAGTGCCGAAGGAAATGCTGTTTTCACAGGGCAGGTTTCCCTGGAAAACAACGGCGGCTTTGCTTCGGTTCAATATCATTTTCCTGCTAAAGACATTAAAGGCTACAAAAAAGCTGTCCTGCATCTAAAAGGTGATGGAAAGACCTATCAATTCCGCATAAAAGAAGACCTGGATGACCGGGCTTCCTATGTGTACAATGTTGAAACCACCGGAGACTGGCAAACGGTGGAAATCCCGCTTAATGAGATGAAACCGGTATACCGCGGCCGGAGTTTAGACATGCCCAACTTCTCTGCCAGTACAATACAGGAAATCAGATTCCTGATCGGAAATAAAAAGGAACAGGACTTCAGACTGGAGATTGATAAGATCGAATTACAGTGATCAATTAACAATTATCAATTACCAGATTCCAAGCACCAAATTCTAATTTTCAGGAAGTCCCCTTTAGAGGATTTAGGGGTGCATTCGTGGCCTTTTTTTTCAATGAACAATGATCAAATAGCAACAATAAAGCACCAATTTTCAAGCACCAAACTCCAATTTGCATGAAGTCCCCTTTAGGGGAATTAGGGGTAAAAATTCAGAACCTGCAACAGCTTACGCTTTCCCCGTGGGTTTGATGAGCAGCTCATTCACATTCACCGAATCGGGTTGTGTAACGGCATAGAGTACGGCATCTGCGATATTTTCGGGCTCAAGATGAGGTTCAGTCTCATAGCTGTAGTCTTTGTCGTTGAGCAATTCAGAATCGGAAATATCATCCCGCAGGTGGGTAGCTACAGTTCCGGGTTCAATAGAAGTGACCCTAATGTTGAATTCCGGAGAAAGTTCCATCCGCATGGCGCGGGAAAGTGCAATTATCGCAGCTTTGGAAGCGCCGTACACGGCACCACCTTTAAAAAGCTCCTTTCCGTCGACCGATGCGATATTCACTATATGTCCGCTTTTCCTCACCTTCATTGGCGGCAGGGCTTCGTGTATACAGCGCAGGGTTCCTTTCACATTCACCTCAATGGTTTGCAGCCACTCGTCCAGGTGGCGGTTTTTAAGGTAGGTGAGCGGCATGACCCCTGCACAGTTTACCAGGATATCGATCTGGCCCAGCTCCCTGTGAATATCTTCAAAAGCACCTTTTACGCTTTCGGTATCGGTCACATCCATGCGAACGGCGAGGGTTTCGGAATTTAGATCTTTTCCAATTTCCTGCAGTTTGCTTACACTGCGGCTGGCGAGCGCTACTTTACAACCTTCTGCGGAAAGTTTTTGGGCAATGGCTTTCCCAATTCCACTACTGGCTCCTGTGACTACGGCAACTTTATCTTTTAACTTCATAATTCTTATCACTTTTCTTTAATATCACTGAATTATAGGAGGAAGGCCGTTAAGAGGCTTGTAAATAACAGGATTTTAACGTTGGCTAATTTGAAGATTTGAAAAATAGATGGATAAAAGTCCCCTTTAGGGGATTTAGGGGTGGAACTGTCAACTTGGATTTTTTCCAATTAACAGGAATTTCTCCATTTTTAACACTGCTTCGGAATGTTAGTTTTCCTAAAATGTCTAATTTTGGAATAATTCCAATAACAAGGAATAATTCCTATTTATGAAGTGTAAATCAATCTTACATCTGGATCTGGATACCTTTTTTGTATCGGTGGAACGTTTGCTGCATCCCGAGCTGCAAGACAGGCCGCTGCTGGTAGGCGGACTCGGTGATCGCGGAGTGGTCGCGGCCTGTAGCTATGAAACGCGCCGCTTCGGCGTGCACTCGGGCATGTCGATGAAAGTGGCCCGGCAGCTTTGTCCGCAGGCTACGGTGATCAAAGGCAATTCCGCTACCTACAGCAAATATTCCGATGTGGTCACAGAGATCATTAAAAATAAAGTACCGGCTTTTGAAAAAGCCAGCATAGATGAGTTCTACGCCGATCTTACCGGAATGGATAAGTTCTTCGGAACCTGGCAGTTTGCTACCGAGCTCCGGCAGCAGATCATCAAAGAGAGCGGACTCCCCATCTCCTTTGGACTCTCGCAGAACAAGATCGTGTCGAAGATCGCGACGGGTGAGGCCAAGCCGAACAATCAGTTGC
>JBAVJE010000069.1:0-7049 GCA_049687615.1 Salinimicrobium sp.
GAGTCTTACAATTTAATTACAAATATTTATATATTTTCAAATGCCCTGATTTTCCTGTACCTCCCAAGTGTTGAAAACTTTTTTTTACAGCATAATTTGCTGGTTTATAAGTTAAAAAGCTGGTTTTTTTTCGAATTTTAAAAAAATCAGGACGTTAAAAAGCCTTATTTCTTCCGGAAAACCGTAAAAAATTGGTTGCCTGGAAATTATCCCTGTGAACCTATTAAAGCACGTGAATTTGGGTTTTAAAATTTGAAGGGTAATGGAAAGATAGGGGACGTTTTGTCAGGAAAACTGGCAGTAGTACCAAAGTTTTTTGGTTTACGGTCTTTAACTTTTAATTGTGAGGTGTCCTAAATAAATATCTTAAAAATATAGTTGTATCTTAACATTAAGATATTGATTATTAGTCCTTAAGAGGGTTTGGTCGCAGAGTTATTTCTTTTTTCTGCGATTGTAGTTTTTGTCTCCCCGGGTCTTTGGCTTTTTGTATTTTTTCTTGATTTCTCTTCGGTAAGACCCACCAAGATTAACCTTTTTATTCTTTTCCTTTTTCTCATGAAATGAAGGTCCCGGGGCATCCTCATCTGTTGTTTTGGTGGGATTGTAGATCTCGGCAGACCGTGGTACTTCTTCAGGAATAAGTTCCGAAGAAATCTCTACTTCCTGAGGTAGCGGTTTCAGCGCTATCTTTTTTTCCATCAGTCTTTCAATTTCTTCCAGGGCCTCCTGTTCAGAAGGGGTTGTGAAAAGGATAGCCTGTCCTTCTTTTTCGGCCCTTCCGGTTCGCCCAATCCTGTGGATATAGTTTTCCGGATAGGCAGGAGTATCAAAGTTGATGACGTGGCTCACATGCTCGATGTCAAGACCGCGCGCCATCACATCTGTGGCCACAAGGAGGCGGCAAAATCCGTCGCCAAACTGTCTTATGCTCCTAAGCCTGTAGTTTTGGGTCTTATTAGAGTGAATAACGGCACCTTCTTCCGGAAAAATTTCATCCAGTTGTTGAAAAAGTCGGTCTGCAATTCTTTTGTTCCCGGCAAAGATGAGCACTTTGTGAAACTGTTCCCTATCCTGAAGTAAGACCTTCAGTAAATTGATTTTCGTGTAGAAATTTGGGACTTCAAATAATTGTTGGTGAATATTCTCAAGCGGCGCACCACTTGCTGCTACAGAAATTTTTTCGGGATTTTTAAAATAATCGCCAATCAGCTTATCTACCTCTGGAGTCATGGTAGCCGAAAACATGATATTTTGCCTGCTTTGCGGGAGTAATTCAAGAATATTGTTCAGCTGAAACCTGAAACCCAGATCAAGCATTACGTCTACCTCGTCGATTACAAGTTTTTGAATAGATTTTAACTGAAGGTCACGATTGATAGCCAGATCATAAAGTCTCCCCGGGGTTGCTACAATAACATCCTGTCCCTGCGAAACAAGCTGTCGCTGGGTATTGATGTTTGTACCGCCGTAAATTCCCGCAATTCTTATGTTGATATATTTGGTAAGCTTTTCAAGTTCCTCTGCCACCTGTACCACAAGTTCGCGGGTTGGCACGAGGATGAGTACCCGCGGATTATTTTGTTCAGAATATCTGAGCATTTTTAGAAGCGGTAGCAGGTAGGCCAGGGTTTTACCTGTTCCGGTTTGCGCGATCCCAACCATATCCCTTCCGGAGAAAATCACCGGAGCAGATTGTTCCTGAATAGGAGTGGGAGTTGTAATTCCCAACTCATCCAAGGCGTTGAGTAGAGGGGTATTAAGGTTTAGGTCGTGAAAAGTCAAACTATCGGGTTTAAAGTCGGCAAAGGTAAGACAATATTTCAGCACTAAGCTTTGAAAAAGGGCAAATATGAAGTGGATCCTGTTTCGTATTTTTGACAAAATTACAGGTATGAACAAGATCCTTGCTTTCACCGGCTCTAACAGCCCAACATCGGTCAACCATCAGTTGCTCCTTAATGTCACCCGTAGAATTACTGAACATGAGGTGGAGCTGCTACAGCTTAAAGAGCTTGAAATCCCGATTTACAGCATTGAAATAGAAAAACAGGGAATCCCGCAGGACGTGAAATTTCTTTATGAAAAGATACAAAATAATTCTGCGCTTATCATTTCGGTGAATGAATACAATGGTAATGTATCTGGTTTTTTCAAAAATATTATCGATTGGCTTTCGCGGGTAGATCGGCGTTTTCTTCAGCAAAAAAAGCTGTTTTTAATGAGTACTTCTCCCGGAGAAAGGGGAGGGGCATCGGCTTTGGAATACTGTAAGAATCAGCTGCCGCGCATGGGAGCAGAAATCCTGGAAAGTTTTAGTCTTCCGCAGTTTTATGAGAATTTTGATCTTGAAAAAGCTGAGCTCGTCAACGAGATTTTCGAAAGAGGAGTGGCCGATGTAGTGTCTTCTTTTTCTCATCAAATCAAGGAATAGTGCGTACTTCCGAAAAATTTAAATTAGAAGATATTCCGGGTTTTAAAAAAGCCCTTTTAGAATGGTCACGGCAATTTGAGGAAGTGGTGTGGCTGGATAGCAATGAATATCATCAAAAATATTCGGCTTATGATGCTGTTTTGGCGGTGGAAGCTTTTACTGCCATAAAAACTACGGCTGTGGGTGCTTTTGAGCGCTTGCAGGAGTACCAACAGAACACGAAAGACTGGATTTTTGGATATCTTTCTTATGACCTTAAAAATGATGTTGAAGTTCTTTCTTCAAAAAATCATGATGGTCTGCATTTCCCCGATCTCTATTTTTTTCAACCAAAAAAACTTTTCCTTTTTAAAGATAATAAGGTGGAGTTGCAGTATTTGCGGATGGTTGACGATGAAATGCCAGATGACCTAAAGGATATTAAGGACCTGATGTCCCAAAAATGCGAAAAATTGACCGGCTTTAATTTGCATCTTCAGCCCAGAATTTCAAAAGAGGATTATCTGGTAAAAGTGATTCATTTGCTGGGGCACATTCAGCGCGGTGACATCTATGAAGTTAATTTTTGCCAGGAATTTTTTGCTGAAGATGCCGAGATCGAACCTTTACAGGTTTACCGGGAACTCAACTCCATTTCAAATCCGCCGTTTGCGGCCTTTGTGAGGTTGGACGAGCATTTCATTTTGTCGGCCTCTCCAGAGCGTTATCTTCAGAAAAAAGGTTGCCAAATGATCTCGCAGCCCATCAAGGGAACCGCAGCACGGGATTTAGACCCCAAAAAAGACAGGCAGTTGGCAAAAGAGCTTGAGCAGGATCCAAAGGAGCGTTCAGAAAACGTGATGATCGTGGATCTCGTGCGAAATGACCTTTCAAAAGTGGCAAAAAAAGGATCTGTTCTGGTCGAAGAGCTATGCAAAATCTATAGTTTTGAACAGGTTCATCAAATGGTTTCTACTGTTAAAGCCGAAGTTGCAGAAGGCGTTCCCACGGTAGAAGTGATCAAAAGCAGTTTTCCCATGGGCAGTATGACAGGTGCGCCAAAAGTGCGGGCGATGCAACTTGTTGAAGAACTTGAAGAGAGTAAGCGCGGGGTTTACAGCGGGGCAATTGGCTATTTCACACCCGAAGAAGACTTTGATTTTAGTGTGGTTATAAGAAGCATTTTGTACAACCGCAAAGAAAAATACGTTTCTTTCTCGGTGGGCGGTGCGATCACGACAAAGTCTGATCCCCAAAAGGAATTCCAGGAGTGTTTGGTGAAGGCGAGGGCTCTTAGACAGGTGCTGGAAAACACCACCTTTTCACAATAAAATAGGTATTTAAACCTGAGAATACATAGGGCTTCAAAAACGGCCTTTTTTGGTATATTTGGCTTCTATGCTGCAAACATTTCAAAAACACCTGCAATCTCATTTCCCCAAGCTTGAGTCGGGGAGAATTTTAGTCGCCGTGAGCGGCGGAGTTGACAGCGTGGTTTTGAGCCACCTATGTCTGGAAAGTGACCTGAATTTTTCTTTGGCGCACTGTAATTTTAAACTCCGGAACGGGGAGAGCGATGCAGACGAGGTTTTTGTCACAGAACTTGCGGATGCTTTAGACGTTGGAATTTTTATTGAAAGTTTTGAAACTAAAGCCTATGCGAAAGAAAAGAAGATCTCGGTGCAAATGGCGGCTCGGGAATTGAGGTATAATTGGTTTGAAGAGCTGAGGGAAACTCTGCAATTCGACTACATCTTCACCGCGCATCATGCCAATGACAATTTGGAAACCGTACTCATCAATTTTGTTAGAGGTACTGGGCTGGAAGGGCTTACCGGAATGCCTGAGACCAATTCATATATTCTTAGGCCTTTATTGCCTTTTTCCAGAGTAGAGATAGTAAGTTATGCCCGTAAATCGCATCTAAAGTGGCGGGAAGACAGCAGCAATGCCTCTACAAAATATCTTCGGAATAAAATTCGACACGAAGTGGTCCCGAAGCTGGAGGAATTAAATCCGCAGCTTTTGGAAAGCTTCGGAAAGACCCTTAATCATTTGCAACAAAGTTCGCTGCTCATCGAAGATTATATCTCGGCTATTTTTCCGAGGATAGCCAAAGAAGAAGATTTCGGCTACAGTTTTAAGATCAAAATGCTAAAGACCATCCCCAACCTTCGGGCTGTGATATATGAACTATTCCGGTCTTTCGGGTTTACCGAATGGGAAGATGTTTATGATCTACTGGACGCGCAGCCGGGGAAAATGGTGTATTCAAAAACCCACCGGCTCATCAAGGACAGGGGAGAGTTGTTGCTCACTACAACACCTTCTCAAGCTAATGAGAAATTTGGCATTTCTGAAGAGGAAGAGGTGGTCATGTTGCCAATAGGTACCTTTCATATCGATAAAGTGGAGGAATTTTCAAAAGCTTCCGAAAATATTATTTTTGTCGATAAAGAAAAACTGCATTTTCCGCTGAGTGTAAGAAAATGGAAAGAAGGCGATTCTTTTCACCCTTTCGGGATGAAAGGAAAAAAGAAGCTGAGCAAATATTTTAAGGATGAGAAGCTTTCTTTACCCGAGAAAGAGAATTCCTGGCTGTTGTGCTCCCAAGATGAAATTATATGGGTAGTAGGACGCCGGCCCGATGCACGATTTGCGATTACAGAAGACACCCGATCAATATTGAGAATAACCTATACATCATGAAGAAATTCCTTCCGTTTTTACTATTTATATTGAATATTTCTGCAGGCGCGCAGGTCTTTGACCAGGAGTCTGAAATTAAAGAACCGGTGACCTGGGAAGCTATAGTTGAACAGGAAAATGATTCGATCTACAACCTTATTTTCAAAGCTGAACTTGAACCCGGTTGGCACCTGTACTCGCAAGAAGAAGTGGAAGAAGGAGGTCCATTTCCCACCGAATTTTCTTTTAACAACGAAGAGGCTGCATATGAACTTTTAGGAAGCACAAGTGAACCCGAAGGAACTGCCTTGTTCGATCCCGTTTTTGAAATGGAGATCAAATATTTTGAAGAGGCGTCGACTTTTATTCAGAAAATTAAAGTAGAGCCGGGAACAAATCCCGAGGTGCATGCCGAAGTTTTTTTCATGGTCTGTGATGATGAACAGTGTTTAGCACCCGAAAGAGTGCCTTTCACGCTGTCCCTTTCTTCTGGAATTGTAGAGGAAGGAAACAAGAATGTGGAAATATCTGAAAAAGATCGCAGCTTGACCGCTGCACTCGATTTGGGGCTGGAAAATTTTAAAAACCCAGAGGTTGACAAGAAAGAAGATGTAGGTTATTTCAATCTTTTCCTGCTCGGTTTTATTGGCGGATTGATCGCCTTGCTCACTCCCTGCGTTTTTCCAATGATTCCGCTTACGGTTTCCTTCTTTACCAAAGGAGCAAGAACAAAAAAGCGTGGCCTCATCAATGCCATCATGTATGGTGTTTTTATCTTTTTAATCTATTTGTTGCTAAGCCTGCCATTTCATTTGCTCGATTCGGTGAACCCGGAGATCCTTAATAACATCTCGACAAATGTTACCCTGAATATTATCTTTTTCATCATTTTCATCTTTTTTGCCTTCTCCTTTTTTGGGTATTATGAAATTACTCTTCCAAGTTCCTGGAGTAATAAAATGGATGACAAGGCCTCAAGTTTTGGAGGGGTCATTGGAGTGTTCTTTATGGCGCTTACTTTAGCTATTGTCTCTTTTTCCTGTACCGGTCCTATTCTGGGCTCATTGCTTGGAAGTTCCCTATCAACCGATGGAGGTGCAATGCAACTCACCTTCGGGATGGGAGGCTTTGGACTCGCTTTGGCGTTGCCTTTTGGTTTATTCGCACTTTTCCCTAATTGGCTTAACTCTCTTCCCAAGAGTGGGGGATGGCTTAACTCGGTTAAGGTGGTACTTGGATTCATCGAACTGGCTTTGGCCTTTAAATTTCTTTCCAATGCCGATCTTGTGGAGCATTGGGGAATTTTGAAAAGAGAGATTTTTATCGGGATCTGGATTATTGTTGGAATAGGTCTCTTATTGTACTTATTAGGAATAATAAGATTTCCACATGACGGGCCAAAAACAAAACTGAGCAAGGGCCGACTTTTGCTTGGCTTTATTACACTTGCTTTTATAGCTTACCTGGTTCCCGGTCTCTCGAACACCAAATATGCTAACCTGAAGCTTTTAAGCGGATTTCCCCCACCGTTGTTCTACAGCATATATGAAAAAGAACACACGGGACCTCTTGGTTTAGAAGCTTATCGTGACTTCAATTCTGGACTGGAGGCTGCAAAAGCGCAAAATAAACCGATTTTGCTCGATTTCACCGGTTGGGCCTGTGTGAACTGTAGAAAAATGGAAGAACAGGTTTGGAGCGATCCGGCAGTTTCAAAGGTGATGCGGGACGAATTTATTTTGATTTCGCTTTATGTTGACGATCGCGAAGAACTCCCGGAAGAGAAACAGTTCAACTATGTAAAACCCAATGGGGATGTGAAAAAAATCGTGACGGTGGGAGATAAGTGGGCCACTTTTCAAACCCGGAATTTCAGAAACAACTCGCAGCCTTACTATGTGATTATGGACTCCAACCTAAACTTGTTGGAGGAACCGGTAGGCTACAC
>JBAVJE010000070.1:0-2200 GCA_049687615.1 Salinimicrobium sp.
GCTAAAAGGAGCTCCAAAAATGACATTTTTAGAGCTGCTTTAGGGCCTTCCCCTTCAGCAGAAGATAGAAAGATTAAAATTTCAACTTTCAACTCTTCCTGAAAAATCGTAACATTACGTACTAAAATTTAATTATCCCCCCGGTCAATGGAAGACGAGAAGTTCATTAAAGACACCGAAATAGTTGAAAATAAGGAATTAAACATTTGGGAAGCCTTATTCCCCGTTTTTGCGTTGATAGGAATGCTCGCCTACAACGTAATTGTATTCGGCGACAGCGCCCTTGATGGCTCTAACCAGTTCATCTTATTATTGGGAGGTGCCGTAGCTGCTATTGTGGGTATTTTCAACAAAGTTTCTTTTGACCTGATGATAGAAGAGGTGGCGCAAAACATTAAATCTACCACTGGCGCAATTTTGATCCTGCTCATGGTTGGAGCACTTGCGGGAACCTGGTTGATTAGCGGGATCATCCCAACGATGATCTATTATGGCTTACAAATTTTAAATCCCACTATTTTTTTAGCTGCTACCGTAATTATTTGTTCGGTGATTTCGGTGGCTACGGGAAGCAGCTGGACCACTTCTGCTACTGTTGGGATTGCCCTGGTGGGAATAGCCGATGCCCTGGGAATTCCTTTAGGTATGACAGCCGGCGCCATTCTCTCTGGCGCTTATTTTGGAGATAAAATGTCGCCGCTTAGCGATACTACGAATCTTGCTCCTGCCATGGCCGGAACAGATCTCTTTACACACATTAGATACATGACCATAACCACTGTACCCACAATTATCATAACTCTTATTATCTTTATAATTTTAGGTTTTACGGTAGAACCTTCGGGAACAGCAGATACGGGAGCGATTCTACACGCCATTGATGCAACTTTTAATATCGACGGCTGGCTCTTTGTTGTACCGTTGCTCGTGATTTTCTTAATCATAAAAAAGACTCCGCCGCTTATCGCCTTGCTACTGGGTACCATTTTAGGAGCTGTTGCTGCTCTTATTTTTCAGCCCGGGGTTGTAGCCGGTATTGCGGAAGCATTTAAAAATGAGGACATCAATGAAGTTATTGTCTTAAAAGATGCAACACTTTCATTTCGAGACGCTTACATGGGAATCTTAAACTCAATTACTGTAGAAACACAAATTGCTACAGATAATATTCAACTTCACGATCTTTTCAACGCCGGAGGAATGTCGGGAATGTTAGGCACCATCTGGTTGATCCTCTGTGCTATGGTTTTTGGAGGAATTATGGATGCTATTGGAGCCCTTGCTGCTATAAGTAAAGCTTTACTGAATCTTTTCCATACCACCTTTGGGCTTTTTGCCAGCACCGTTGTTAGCTGTGTAACCTTAAACGCAACAGCATCAGATCAATATCTGGCCATTGTGGTGCCCGGAAAAATGTTTGCCAAGGCTTACAAAGAAAAAGGCCTGGCACCCGAAAACCTGAGCAGGTCTCTTGAAGATTCAGGTACGGTAACATCTGTTTTGATACCATGGAATACATGCGGGGCTTACCATAGCGGTGTATTAGGAGTGCCGGTGGCCTCCTACTTCGTGTACGCCATTTTTAATTATCTGAGCCCCTTCATGACCCTTCTCTTCGCAGCCTTTGATATTAAGATAAGAAGATTGGTTTCTGAACCTGCTCCAGCAAACGCCCAATAATATTTGATTATCGATCTTTTAAATTTCTATAGCTAAAACCTATTGAATAATAAAGAATAAAAATCTGATGCAGTAGCCTCGCTAAGCTTTGTTTCTATCTTTGTGTGTGAAAATTAATATTAACTATAAACAATAAATTAATGGCTTTCGTAGGAAAAAAATTCCCAAATCTTGAAGTAGACGCTATGAACGAAATGGGCGACACTTTTAAGATTAACATATTTGAAGAAGCAGAGAAGAACGGAAAAAAAGTATTGCTTTTCTGGTATCCAAAAGATTTCACTTTTGTATGCCCAACAGAATTGCACGCTTTCCAAAAGGCACTTAAAGAATTTGAAAAAAGAAATGTAATGGTAGTTGGTGCTTCTTGTGATACTCCGGAAGTTCATTTTGCTTGGTTGAATACACCAAAAGATCATGGAGGTATTGAAGGAGTGACTTATCCAATTCTTGCCGATTCAAACAGAAACCTTAGTAGCCAATTAGGAATTCTTGATATTACTAACGAAAAGTATAATGA
>JBAVJE010000071.1:0-2518 GCA_049687615.1 Salinimicrobium sp.
GGGAATGAGTGTTCCCTGGACATTGGAGGTTTCCACTGTACTGGGAATTGCAATGATGTTTGCCCCTGCCTTCTTTGGGGTTGATATCTCTACCACCGCAGCAGATATCTTTTACCTCTCCGGCTCCCTCATCGTTGTCACCTCGGTCATCTGTATGGGTGAAATAGTGAGACGTGGCAGGTACTTTAACATTCTTCTTGGTCTTATTCTCGCTGTGGGACCATGGTTTGTTGCCGGGTCCACAACCGGTTTAAGCATTACCGGGCTTGTTGCAGGTGCTTTGGTGATTCTTTTAGCTTTTCCGTTAGGGCCTGTTAAAGAAGAATATGGGCTGTGGAACAAATATGTAAGCTAAATAATTTGGAGGAAAAATCTTTTAGAACTTTATGACAGAACAACAATTATCTAAACGTATATATAAGCTGTTGATGGATAACATGGAAACGGGGGGTGGCGGTGATAAACCTGATTTTCATTTTACACGACCTTCTCCCGAACGTTACCCATATCAGTTCTTCTGGGATACCTGTTTTCACGTCTTTATTTTATGTAATCTTCATGAATCTGAAATGGCTCAGAAACATCTTCGCAGCATGTTTGCATTTCAGAAAGAAGATGGTTTTGTGGGGCACATGATCTATTGGGACAGGCTAAGACCCGGAAGGTTTACAGATTTTTTGCAATCACTCCCCAGGTTCAAAAATCTCTACAAGAGCCATATGAGTGCGATTATTCAGCCGCCAATGGCAGCACAGGCAGTGGAGCGGGTGCACAATATTTCTAAAGACGATAAATTCCTGAAAGAAATGTTTCCGAAGCTTAAGGCGCAATACGACTGGCTTTCTGCTAATCGCGATTTTGATGGCGATGGACTGCTCAGCATTATTTCCCCTTTCGAATCGGGAATGGATTGGAAACCGACTTTTGATATCCCGTTGAACTTTGGTCCTAAAAAGGCAAATAAAAAACTGTTTTGGAAAGTGGTGGGTGTAGATTTCAGGAATTATATCCACAACTATAATCTTCAAAAGATCAGGCAAAAGAACTATTTCCTCGTCAAAGAAGTAGGATTCAATGCCATTTATGCCCAAAATTTAAGAGTGATGGCAAACCTGGCCGATCTCATGGATGATCCTGAATCTAAAAAATATAATGACCTGGCGGAAAAGGTGGAAAAAAGCATACTGGAGATCATGTACAATGACTAAGATGCCGCCTTCTATGATGTTTATGATGAGGATAATAAGCAGATAAAAATTCTAACCCCGACTATTTTTTATCCTGTGATTCTTAAGGATATTCCTTCAGAAGTGAGTGAAATGGTGATGAAAAGACACTTTTTCAACAGTGATGAATTCCACACTAAATATCCCATTCCTTCGCTGGCGACTAACGAAGAGGCATTTGATCCCGGAGCTTCCATTTATATTTGGCGGGGTCCAACCTGGATCGTCAATAACTGGTTTCTGCACAAATACCTGGTAAAGCAGAATTATACTAAAGAGGCTGAGAGATTGATCGACAGTGTAAAATCTCTCATCGAGAAAAGCGGGTTTAGAGAATATTACGATCCCTTTACCGGTGAAGGGCATGGAGCAAAAAACTTCACCTGGTGTGGCCTCGTGCTCGATATGATAAGATCTGTCAAAGAAGTTAAGGAAGAATAGATCCTGAAGAGGTCAAAATTTTCACTTTTTTGAAGAGGCTGTCTCCTTCCATCTTTCTACTGATAAGAACTCCACCAGTGCATGTAATTCTCCGCTCGTTAGAGTGGCACCATAGGCCGGCATATCGAGTCCGCCATTAGCGATCTGAGCCATGATCTGCTTTTTATTCAGCCTTTGAGCAACATGAGTAAGTTCCGGTCCTTTTTTTCCTCCTGTTTTTCCCATCGTATGGCAATAGGCACACTTCACGTCATAAAATAACTGTTCCCCCTGCTTGACGATAGGATCATCATTATCAGCCGGAATGGTAGTATAATTTTCGGGAGCTTCTACATCAAAAGCAGGAACCCAGTCTGCATTAAGGCCTGCATAAGTAAGAGAACCAACCATAACGATTGTCAGAATTACTCCGGCTATTGCCCAGGGTCTTCTCATCGGGCTTCTCTCGCCTCCGCGGGAGAGAAATGGGATGGAAAAGAGCAAAATTATTCCAAGGAGAGGACCAAAAAAGAGGAAATACGGTTCCAAAAATTTATTCATGGTGGCGAAAATGGCATAGATCCACTTAAAATACCAGTCAGGAGTTGGTTCAGTTTTTAAAATAGTAGGATCGGCAGGTTTTGTGATCTCAGGTGCTCCCACAAACCACGCGAGCAGAATGATCACGACAAGCACACCTACAGAAAATACCATGTCCCGCCAGATAACATCGGGAAAGAACGGAACCCCCTTCTTTTTTAGCATTTTTGAATACCATTCGCGGTAGGTTTTCGGGTCGACCAGCTTCCCCGGTTTAGTGGGTTCAGAAATACCATT
Organism: Salinimicrobium sp.; assembly: GCA_049687615.1. GTDB lineage: Bacteria > Bacteroidota > Bacteroidia > Flavobacteriales > Flavobacteriaceae > Salinimicrobium. Next base: position 2,484 of record JBAVJE010000071.1, read on the forward strand.
TTTGAGTACCAGGAAAAGATGAAAACCAATAATTA
>JBAVJE010000072.1:0-3854 GCA_049687615.1 Salinimicrobium sp.
GGGCCGGCTTCTGAAAGAACTTTCTATCCAGACTTCTGTCCAGGCTTGATCTTTTTCCGTAGGCACCAAGAACGAAACTGGCAGCATATTCAGCTTTCGAAGTACTTATTTTAAAAGCATTTTCTGAAAAATTCACCGAGATCACCTTTTCCTGATGCACTTTTACTCCATGTTTTAAGGCCTCACGATACAAAAGGTCGTCAAGCGCATACCGACTGATCCCAAATCCGCCCAGGGGCAATGCAACCTCAAGAAGTTTACCCTTCAAAGTACTAAACTGCAGTCGAGAGAGGTTCTTTGGCGCTAATTTCTCAATGGGAATAGCCAATTCATCGAATAGCGGTAAAACTTCCCGCGATAAATACTCCCCGCAAACCTTGTGACGCGGAAAAGCTTCCTTCTCAAATAGGCCCACTTTTTGCCCTTTTTGAGCCAGATAGATGGCAGCGGTTAAACCCGCAAGTCCGCCGCCAATAATTGCCACCTTTATCTTCTTCAACTTTTCTGGTTTGGGTACTAAAAAGCCCGGCGAGCCGGGCTTCTTTCACTATTAAACTTTGCTTATTATTTTTCGGCCTCTCTCTGGGCTTCTTGTTTTAATTCTTCACTAGCTACAATAGCAAGCTCTACCCTTCTGTTTTTAGAACGTCCATCAACAGTAGAGTTGTCATATTTGGGCTGGCTTTCACCGTACCATTTGGTTTCTATCCTTCCCCCATCAATACCCTGGGCTGTAAGGAAATTAGTTACGGCCTGTGCTCTGTTTTTTGAAAGCGTAAGATTATACGCGTCGCTACCGGTACTGTCTGTATGTCCTTCTACCAGGATGTTGGTTTTTGGATATTCTTTAAAGATGTTAGCCAGAGATTGCAGTGCTTCCCGGGATTGTCCCTCAATAGCATATTTATCTGTGGCGAAATAAACCCCACTTTGTTCATCAAAGGTTACATTAATACCTTCTCCTACTCTTTCTACTTCGGCTCCGGGAATTTCCTGCTCGATTCTTTGGGCTTGTTTGTCCATACGGTTACCAATGTAAGCACCGGCAGCACCACCTACGACTCCACCAATGATGGCTCCCAAAGCAGTATTTCCGTTTCCTACGTTATTACCTACCACTCCGCCAACGACGGCACCTCCGGTGGCGCCAATCACGGCTCCTTTGTCCTGATTACTGGCATTTTGTACCGCATCACACCCAAACAAAAGTGTCGAAGCAAATAAAATGGCAAAAATTCTATTAATTGTAGTCTTCATGGTTTTTAATTTTTATTAAAGTTCATTTTAATTGTAAAGGGCTTTCCTTCGAACGAGATGGTTTGTTCCCAAACCATTTGATTTGCACTAAGGTTAGTTAAATTGATCCTGTATCCACGATCATTCATTGTCGAATTGTGGTCAGCATCAGTAGGTTTAAACATGAGATCATAAATACCAGCATTAGCATTTACTTCATCAATGGACCAGATAAAAAAGTTAGGTCCCGAATCACAGCCGGCTCCTATAGGATTATATGAGCCCGTATTGTTGCTGGAAATGAAATTCCAGGTGGAACCTTCTAAGCACTCGGTAGGAACATCATTAAACACGGTTACCTGTAGCGCCTTGTCGTTACCGGGATACTCAATACCGGTCAAACGCCAGTCTCCTTTCATGGTCTTATCGGCTTCACGTAATACCTGACTGGATCCACAAGAAAGAAGGGTCGCAAGACAGAAAAAGATAATTGCTGTTTTTTTCATTTTCTTCAATTTTTCCGAAAAAAATCCGGTGCGGATACACCATTGGCATCAACACCGGATCTAAATGTTTACAATTATCTTCTAAAAAGACGGCTTATAAGAGCTATTACCAGAAGGACAAGGAAAATGTAGAAAATAATCTGCGCGATATCGGCAGCTCCTTCTGCAATCCCTCCAAATCCAAAGATAGCAGCAATAATTGCAATGATTAAAAAGATTACGATCAGACGTATCATACGTTAGAGTTTTATTGATTAGTTACTCTAAATTACGTTTCGGCCTTCCGCTATACAAAAGATTATTACTTATTTAACAATAATTTTGTAAAGAAATACTAACAATATAAATTTGATCCTAATTATTTCTTAATAATGCAATAAACTTATTAATTCTTCCTCAAATCGCTTCTTGGGAAGATAGCCTTCTTCGAGGGCCTGGGCAAATGGAACCGGCGTATCAAGGCTGCCTACGCGTTTTACCGGGGCATCGAGATATTCAAAGCATTCTTCGGAAATCATCGCTGCAATATCTGAAGCGATTCCCCCAAAAAGTGAATCCTCCTGAAGTATGATTACTTTTCCTGTTTTTCGCACCGAATCATAAATGGCCTCTGCGTCTAATGGCTGCAGCGTTCGCAAATCGAGAAGATCGGCATTGATCTCCTGATGTCTTTCCAGCACCTCAAGGGCCCAGTGAACGGCTGCACCAAAACTAATAACAGAAATATCATCGCCCTGCTTCAGGCTCGCTGCTTTTCCAAAGGGAAGGGTGTAATAATTTTCGGGGACCTGTTGTCTTACACTTCTGTACAGGGCTTTGTGTTCAAAGAAAAGCACAGGATTGGGATCGTTAAAGGCTGTATTTAAAAGCCCTTTCGCATCGGCAGGGAATGCAGGATAAACCACTTTAAGGCCGGGAGTTTTTGTGAACCAGGCCTCGTTTGTCTGACTGTGAAAAGGTCCTGCCCCAACTCCTGCTCCACAAGGCATACGCAGTACTACGTCTGCGTTTTGTTCCCACCTGTAATACACTTTTGCCAGGTAATTCACCACAGGATTGAACCCGGAACTTATAAAATCGGCGAATTGCAGTTCTACCATGGCTTTCATTCCTTTTATGGAAAGGCCCATTGCGGTTTCAATAATGCCCGATTCACAAATAGGAGTATTTCTTACGCGGTCGCGACCAAACTCTTCTACAAAACCATCGGTAATCTTAAAGACACCTCCGTATTCAGCGATATCCTGTCCCATAAGGATTAAATTGTCATGCCGGCGCATGGACTGTTTTAATCCTTCGGAAATGGCATCAATAAATCGCAGCTCTTTGGTTTGTTCTTCTACATTAAATTCCTGATATTCAAACTCTTTGTAGACATCATTTAACTCTTTAGTTCGATCAAATTCAACTGGAGGTTCGGCATAAGCCGTTTTTAACCCCTGCTCTATTTCTGTCTTAATTTGTTCCTGAAGCTCCCTGTCAAAATCTTCATTTATAATACCTTCTAAAAGCAAGAATTGCCTGAAATTTTCTAATGGATCTTTTGCTCCCCATTTCTTTATTAACTCCTCGGGAACATATTTTGTTCCACTTGCTTCTTCATGCCCGCGCATTCTAAATGTCTTGAATTCGAGCAATACCGGCCGCGGATTCTCACGCATGCTTTTCGCTAGTGCATCCACTTTTTGGTACACCTCGAGAATATTGTTCCCGTCAATGACATGAGCTTCCATACCGTAGCCTTCTGCCTTTTGTACGAGATCTTTACATTTGTATTGTTCCGAAGTTGGCGTGGAAAGTCCATAACCATTGTTTTCAATGCAAAATAATACCGGCAAATCCCAGACTGATGCTATATTTAAAGCCTCGTGAAAGTCTCCTTCACTGGTACCGCCGTCGCCGGTAAATACAGCGGTTATTTTTTGTTCTTTTTCAAGTTTGTGAGCAAGCGCAATTCCGTCGGCCACCCCTAGCTGCGGTCCAAGATGTGAAATCATACCTATAATGTGGAACTCCTGGGTGCCAAAGTGGAAACTGCGGTCACGCCCTTTCGTAAAGCCTGAAGCTTTTCCCTGCCATTGACTAAATAATCTTTCTAAAGGAATTTTTAGA
>JBAVJE010000073.1:0-1855 GCA_049687615.1 Salinimicrobium sp.
CCGGTATTCTTCATGTTGAGAGGGGCGAGGATATTTTCCTGTAATACCTGTTCATAGGGCTTGTCCGTAACTTTTTCAATGATATAACCCAGCAGAAAGTAACCGGAATTGTTATAGGAGAATTTCTCTCCGGGCGTGAATTGTAAAGTAGAATCTGCGAAGGTTTTGACAAATTCTTCCGGGCTGTAAGGGTCACGGCTGGTCTCTTCGAAAAATCCGGGGAAGGAAGTATAGCTGGGAATCCCCGAGCTATGGGTTAGCAGGTGGTGAATAGTTACCTTATTGGCTGCCGGACCTTTGTAGTCGGGCAGATATTTGGAGATGGGTTGATCAAGTTCAAGTTTTCCCTGCTCTACGAGTTGCAGGATAAGTGCGGCAGTGAATTGTTTGGTAATGGAACCCAACCGGTGTTTGGTATCGGGAGCATTTGGAATGTCGTATTCCATATTGGCCATTCCATAACCGTCGGCAAAGATGACTTCCCCTTCATTGGCCACCAGGACAGAGCCATTGAATTGACCGTAGTCGTGATACTTGTTGAGGAGTTCTTCTATCTTCTGTGCCTTGTTTTGTGCAAAAGAGATGGAAATGCAAAAAAAGGCGCCCATAAAAAGGGCCATAATTTTCGGGTACTTAAACTGAGGTGCTTTCATATTAATGATAGATTAATTACAAACTGACGCGCTCTATATTTAGGTAATATACTGAAAAATAGATTTTTAATAAGTAAAATAAGTCAGGGAGTTTCGGGGAGAGGTGGGTTTGATTGCGTAACTTTAAAAGATGATGCCTGCACGGGTAAAAATGTCTCCCAATAAGCTAATAATCAACTTAAAATTAGATGTTATGAAAATTTCAAGAGACGAAATTGAAGTGAAGATGGAGATTCCGGGAGCTATTATTCGCCAAAAGAGAGATTTTGGGGATGCCACGGGACTTGGAAAAATTAGCGGGGAGTATTTTAGCCTTGCAGCCGGAGTTGATACTACGCCTCTATTCACCGGCTTGGAAGCTGATGCCTGCCAATGCCCACACTGGGGTTACTTGATTAGTGGCCGACTTATTTCTATAGATGCCAATGGCACAGAAGAAGAAGTGACCGCCAAAGATCTATTTTACTGGCCTCCCGGTCATAATATAAAGGTCACCGAAGAAGCAGAGCTTATTATGTTTAGTCCTCAGGAAGAACATACTCATGTCATTGAACATATGAAGAAAAAGGTAAACGCATAACGAGAAATTGTTATCTGCCTGTTTGCTCATTTTCAATCGGAATGATTTGTATATTGATATTTTTCCGCAGATTTTACTGCCTGATCCCGACGTACTCCCGGATTACTTGCCGATGGATATTATCATGATTTTTTTTTAAAACTGATCAGATTTTCCAAAGCGTTGATGTGTTCCTCAAAGGACTTTCGGCCTAGTTTTGTCATGGCATAACGGGTGTTGGGTTTTCTGCCCAGGAAGCTTTTTTTTACCTCTATAAAATGTTCTTTTTCGAGGGCTTTCAGGTGACTGGCGAGGTTGCCGTCTGTCACAAGGAGATACTCCTTCAGGGCATTGAAATCAAGGCTGTCATTTACCACAAGGGCAGACATGATACCCAGTCTTACCCGGCTTTCAAATGCTTTATGTAAACCTTCTATGATCGCTTTCAATTTTCGTACTTCTGGTGCATATAGATGCCGTAGGTGATATGCATTAAACCAAAGCCTATGGCCCAAAAAATCAGGGAATATTCCAGGAAAAGGCAGCTGAGGAGCCCCAACACCACCAACGAGAGTCCCAGGGACTTTAGTTCCTTAAAACTGAACCTGGCGGCATTGATAAGCGCCAGCCCGTAGAAGATGAG
>JBAVJE010000074.1:0-10656 GCA_049687615.1 Salinimicrobium sp.
TTATTGGGATTTTAATTTCTTTACAAATAAACAACTACAACGAAAGACGAAAGGATAGAATTAAAGAACAAATTGTACTTAAAAATTTAAAAGAAGATTTTTTAGCTAATCAGCAAATAATTGATAGAACCCTGGCTTTACACCAATATCATTTAAATGAACTACATCTTTATCTTAAGCATCTGGGACCTAATGTTCCAGCTTTAACAGATTCGATCTATAACTTTGATGTTTCTGACTATGGTAGTTTAAATTTAATCGACGCTACGTTACAAGCAGTTATTAATTCCGATCTATTTGGAATAATTCAAAATGAACTTCTAAAAAAGAAACTTTCAATTTATCCAAGTGCATTTGCCTATTATAAAGAATTTGAAGATGTTAATAGAGATATTGTAATAAATAAGCACCGTGCTTTAGGTGAAAAATATACATCGATTCTAAGGCTCGATAAATCATTATTAGATATAGCTGAACCGCATAAATCAGATTTTCTCGGTTGGGCTAGAGATCCACAACATCAAAACAACACAGTTAATAGGATTACCATTATTAGAAATAAATTGATTCCAGCACTTATTGAAGTGCAGACAAAAAATAATGAAATATTAAAACTTTTAGAAGGAGAAATTGAAGTTAAATAACGCAAGCACAACAACGATTCATATCGCAAATAACGGATATTGCCGAAAAAGTGTCATTTTTAGAAACCAATAAAGAAAACAAATAAGCCGACAAGTCCGCCTTCCTGGTCCCGCAATTTGCGATAATTGAAATCGTTGGCGAAGAATAGGTGTTTTTAGTATGCTTTTCAAATACTCAACTATGAAAACAAATGAGAGATTAAAGGAAACCCTGAGCGGGCATCTCCAAGGTGGTAAGGCCTTTATGCCGGTAGAGGAGATGTTGAAAAAAATGAGATTTGATAAGCTGGGTGTGCTGCCTAATCATCTCCCTTATAGTTTTTATATGCTATTTTACCACATGTGGTTTACCCAAAAAGATATCTTGAACTATTGCCTGCAGAAAGATTACAGTGCCCCGGTATGGCCCACAGATTACTGGCCTAACAAGAAATCTCCCGAAAACGAAGAAGAATGGAAAGGTCTCCAAACTGCTTTTTTTGAAGATCGTGAGGCTTTAAGCAATTTGCTGATCTCTTCGGAATTATCTGATTATGTTCCTTCTAACGAGCGACACATTATTTTTAGGGAAATTCTGCTTGTAATTGAGCATAGTGCCTACCACAGTGGTCAATTGCTCATTATTCTAAGGCAGCTCGGATTACATTCCTGAAAATTCGAATTTTTCCGAAGGGAAAAAGCTTCAAATTTCTGATATTTGCGATACAAATTTTTTGAGGTTAAAGATTTAATCATTTGACTTTCAGAAGTAAACATTAAAACAATATATATGGCAGATGATAAAAAAGTGATTTATTCTATGTCGGGTGTTACCAAGACCTACCAGGGAGCGAACACACCGGTATTGAAGAACATTTACCTGAGCTTTTTCTACGGAGCTAAAATCGGGATTCTTGGATTAAACGGTTCGGGAAAATCGACGCTTCTTAGAATTATCGCCGGGGAAGAAAAAAATTATCAGGGAGATGTGGTCTTTGCACCCGGATATTCTGTAGGATATCTCGAACAGGAGCCAAAACTCGATGAAGACAAAACTGTGCTGGAGGTGGTAAAAGAAGGTGCGGCCGAGACTGTGAAAATTCTTGATGAGTATAACAAGATCAACGACATGTTTGGTTTGCCCGAAGTCTATGAAGATCCAGATAAGATGCAGAAGCTAATGGATAAACAAGCCGAGCTTCAGGATAAGATAGATGCCAGCAATGCCTGGGAATTGGATACCAAACTTGAGATCGCGATGGATGCCCTTCGCACCCCCGATTCAGACAAGAAAATTGGTGTTCTCTCGGGAGGGGAAAGACGTAGGGTAGCTTTGTGCCGCCTACTACTTCAGGAACCCGATGTACTACTACTTGATGAGCCTACAAACCACCTTGACGCCGAATCTGTACTTTGGCTGGAGCACCACCTGCAGCAGTACAAGGGAACCGTGATTGCTGTGACTCACGACCGTTATTTCCTTGATAATGTGGCGGGATGGATTCTTGAGCTTGACCGTGGGGAAGGTATTCCATGGAAAGGAAATTATTCCTCCTGGCTGGACCAAAAGTCAAAACGACTTGCTCTTGAGCAAAAACAGGCCAGCAAACGTCAAAAAACGCTCGAGCGTGAACTAGAGTGGTCCCGTATGGCACCCAAAGGTCGTCAAGCCAAGCAAAAAGCGCGTTTGAATAACTATGATAAATTGCTGAGCCAGGATCAGAAGAAAATGGACGAGCAGTTGGAGATCTATATCCCCAATGGCCCCCGCCTTGGAACAAATGTTATTGATGCCAAAAATGTAAGTAAGGCTTTTGGTGACAAATTACTCTATGAAGACCTGAACTTTAGTCTGCCCCAGGCAGGAATTGTAGGGGTTATTGGACCTAACGGTGCCGGTAAGACCACCATTTTCAAGATGATCATGGGCGAAGAACAGCCTGATAAAGGAACTTTTGAGGTGGGAGAAACTGCTAAAATCGCCTATGTTGATCAGGCGCATTCCAATATTGATCCCGAAAAGACCATCTGGCAAAACTTTAGTGATGAGCAGGAGCTTATCATGATGGGCGGTCGGCAGGTGAATTCACGGGCTTATCTTAGCCGCTTTAACTTCAGCGGGAGTGAGCAGAACAAAAAAGTAAGCATGCTTTCTGGAGGGGAAAGAAACCGCCTGCATCTCGCGATGACTTTAAAGGAAGAAGGAAACGTGCTGCTTTTGGATGAGCCTACCAACGATCTTGATGTGAATACGCTTCGTGCCCTTGAAGAAGGTTTGGATAATTTTGCGGGTTGCGCCGTAATCATTTCCCACGACCGTTGGTTCATGGACAGGGTATGTACACACATTCTGGCTTTTGAAGGAGATTCTCAGGTTTACTTTTTTGAAGGAAGTTTCTCTGATTATGAAGAGAACAAGAAGAAAAGACTTGGAGGTGACCTTACTCCTAAGAGAATCAAGTATAAGAAACTGGTGCGATAACCTCTAATAATTAATTTTGTAGAAAAGCTGAAGTCATTGATTTCGGCTTTTTTTATTTATAAGGCTTATTCTAAGTGCAATTGGAGCTTTTTAGCCATTCCCTCAAGGATGGAAAGATCCTTGCGGTTATCCATCATATTTTCGGCATCTTCAAGTAATCGTTCAGCCTCTTCCCTCAGGCAATCATGATAAGATTCTTTCGCCACTTTTTGAGACTGAAGGTAAAAGAACATGGTGCCCAATTTCCTGACAACAATGATATCCTGTTTGCAATAGGTGCGAAGGGAAGCCAGCACATTATAAAGCAGGTCTTCAAAAGAAACCGTGTTCACTTTTACATACACCTTATCTTCCTTTGAAAGGAAGCTTTGGTCTTTTTTCATCATTCGCAACCGAAATAATTCTGTAAGATAATCAATGCCATTAAGTGCTGTTCCCGGATCGCTAATTCCCGGGGACATAGCTTTATCGATCACTTCAGTGATTTGTTTAAAAGCCAGAACATAGTTGTTAGAAACTAATTCTTCTCTTGAAAAATGAAAAAGCGAAAGAAGTTTGCTCACCTCATCTTCATTTAATTCTTTTTTAGATTTAAGCAGGGGAATTCCTTCCAGGACAAACATTCCCTTGACCGGGATCACTTCAATGAGGGTTTCATTTTTCTTACAGAAGCTCAGCACCGCCTCGGTCGAAAAATCCTGAAAATAACCGCTTTTTTCAGTATGGTATTCATGCCAGTTTTCATTATCAGGGAAATCGATTTCTTTTTCTTCTTCTCTTTCCAAAAGATCTTTCAGGGTGCTTTCCGCAGAATGAAATATCCTATCAAGAATATTTGTGATTTGTATGCTTTGGGAAATATTGTGGATAAAATAAATAAAGGCATAAAAACAGCTTACCGTGTACAGGATCCCTATTAATACCGAAAAGCCCGGAATTTGATATTGATCCCCCGTTGGTTGAATGGAAAACAGAATAAAAATGGAGTAAATAATACTGGATAAGAAAATCCCGAGGATGATCTGGTGTTTTTGATCTGAGATGAGCCCGGGTAAAAGTCGCGGGGAATAGTTGGTGGAGGCCTGGTTAAGCAGAAGCATAACCATCGAAAAACTAAACACCATCATAGAAATCAATCCGGTTATACAAACACTCAAAATGGTAAGAGCCGTGTTTCCGTTATTGACCACCAGCAAAGGTGCATTTTTTACCAAATAATTGGAGATCCCGCGCTCCTCGAGGTACATCATTATAAACGCGAAGAACAATCCCATAAGAGCAAGCAAAGAAGGATAAAAGATGATCTTGCTTTTTATCTCGTGGTAAAAGGAATTTATTTTTGAGAAAATTATTTGCATTGGATGATTTGAGATAACCTGAATTTAAATAAATCTTCAGTTTCCTGAATTTTTTAAAAACAAACCCGCTCAATTAGCGGGTTCGAAAAATTCTGGTTTATTTAGTTTCATTGGGATACCAGTCAATTAGTACTATTTCAATGTCTTTATTGGCCTCCTCGACCAGTTGTTTAAATTTTTGAACATCAGATTTCCCGTTTTGCCCCCGGTAGTGATAGGGATAGACCTTTTTAGGTGCAAATTCTATTACAGCATCGGCGGCGGCCTCTACGGGCATAGTGTAAGGCAGGTTCATAGGGATCAATGCCACATCGATATTCTCAAGATTCCTCATTTCCGGGATATCTTCGGTATCCCCGGCGATATACAGGCGTTTACCCTCTTTTTCGATCAAATAACCATTACCGCGACCTTTTGGGTGATATTGTTTGGCTTTTTTCCGAAGATTATACATGGGTATGGCTTTAATTGAAAACCCGTTTAAGGTAATAGTCTCCCCATTGTTCATCACTTTGAGTTGAGCCGCTAAAGAATCTGGCAGTTCTTCCTTTGCAGCCTTTGGAAGTATTACCTGCACATTTTCAAGGTTCAAGGCTCTTAGGGTATTTAGTTCCAGGTGGTCTGGGTGGATATCAGTAATTAAAACCAGATCGGGTGCTTTTTTACCCATAAAGGCATCGGCGCCTCCTACGGGATCGAGATAAAAGGTGGTATCATCCCAGCTGATAACAGCTGTAGCATGTGAAACGGGCTGAATATCTATTCCTTGAGATTCAGGTGTTTCTGCCTCTAATTCGACCTTTTCCATGTTTTGTTCTTTTGCTATAGGTTCTGCTCCTTGTGATTTATCCTTACATCCAGAGAATAAAAGACTAAAAAGAAAAATACCGAGTAATGGTCTCATATGTTTGAAATTAGATAATAAAGCTAGTCAAAAAGGGCTTTTTTGCCACAGGTTTAGCAGAGATTTAAGAAAGTGGGAGTTCCATTTTTATATCGGCCCGGTCGTATGGCAGGTCTTTTTCAAGCGGAATTTCCTTAAATCCGAATTTCCTGTAGATATAGATCGCGTTTTCTAAGCTTCGGTTGGAGTAAATAATCAATTTTTCCCAATCCTGTTTATGAGCAAATTCAAGCGTATGTGCCATAAGTTTTTGGCCCAGCTTTTTTCCTCTTACTTTAGGCGTAACGGCCATTTTGGTGAGTTCAAAAATCCCGTCCTCCAATTTCATGAGGGCCACTGTGGCCACAATTTTCTCCCCGTCTTTTATGAAAAAAATCTTTCCGCCGGGAGCAATAATGTACTTTTCAGGATTTCTTAGCACCTCCTCATCATGGGGTTCAACCCAGAAAAAGTGTTCCAGCCACTCCATATTAAGCTCCTTAAAGGCGGCAGCGTATTTTGGTTCAAAAGGAACTACTTTCATTTCTTCTTCTTTTTTTCTGCCAGGGCCATTGACCTTCCAGTTCTACTTCAAGGGAAAAACTCAAAAAGGTTCTTATAAGCACAACCAGTCCTAAGATGAGCACCTGGTTCATAGTAGGATCTACGGTTACGGTAGCAATAATATCACCTGCTACAAGGAATTCCAATCCCAGCAGAATAGCTTTACCCAGATCATGTCTTAAAGTTGAAAATTCCCGTTTGCCATTCTGGTTGCCAAAAGCGTAGCGCACGAGAGCTATTGTGGCCCCCACGACAATAGCAAGAATCCCTGCGAGTTCAATACCTTTTGCTATAGGTTCAATGATCCAGACAAAACTTTCAGTCATGATTTTTAGTTTTAATAAAGTCGGTTATTAAATAGCTCAAAGCCTTTCCTGTTGGGAAAATTGCATTTTCAGAGGCTTCACATACATGAAGATAAGTACAATTTTTTTCTTTTGCGGCCAGCCTTAAAAGTTGCCGGGCATCGTCAAGAGAAAACCCGGATGGGGAGACCGCGCTACTTGGAAAATTTTTAATTGCATCACAGTCCAGTTCCAACCCAAAGCTGTCCTCTTTCACGAAATTAAGAGATTTCGAAAATGCTGAAATCCTGTCCTCCTGAAGGTCTTCTAAAAGGACAAATCTTAAATCTTCAGAATTTCTCATATCCTCAAAAATATAACCGGGGGTGTAATTTTCGTGTAATCCGTAGACAGAATACCTCTTCAAAAAGGCATTTTTGAGGGCATAGCTAAAACCATTCCCGCTATGCCTGTAATCTGGTTTTCTAAGATCTGTGTGAGCATCAATATTGATGACATTTATAGGTCGTTGCAGGGCTTTTGAAGCACCTTTGATGTTTCCGAAGGCGTTGTTATGGCCTCCTCCAATGATCACAGGAGTTTTTCCCGCCCCGATTATAGCCTGGACCACTGCGCTTACTTTTTCATCGATTTTCACCACCAGATCACCCAGTTTTTGATGGTAATTGGGGTCGGAAATGTCAATATTGGCTGCTTTGTGCATTTCTTCGGAAACGGCCAGTTCTCCAAGAAGGATCAGGTTTTCAGGATTCAGGTACGGGTTCACCTGAACGTTTAAAAAAGCGCTTAAAAAGGCCTCCCAGGCTGCTGAAGTTCCGGCTTTGCCATAGTTTGCACGCACTCCTATATCTTCAGGGATTCCAAAAATTATAAATTGGGCAGAAGTTTTTTTCAGCTCTTCCAACCCGGAAACAAGCCCGATCTTTTCTCCCAGTTTGGTCTCACCAGACCTTACCGAAAAGTATTTTGAGATCATTCGTTGGTCGTAGATCTTTAGCTCTTTCATGTAACCTTATTTCCGTTAATAAAGACCGAATTTATGTGATTGGCACCAAAAGAGTACGGGAGGAAACCGTAAGAAGGAACTGCATCTGTAAGAATGAAATTAGCTGCTTTACCTTTGGTGATGCTTCCATGAGTCTCAGTTATTCCCATAGCGTAGGCGGCATTTATCGTAGCGGCGTTAATAGCTTCTTCGGGTGTCATGCCCATTTTTATGCAGGCAAGGGAAACGACCAGGTTCATATTTCCGCTGGGGGTGCTGCCCGGGTTATAATCTGTAGCCAGGGCGACAGGAAGCCCTTCATCCATCATTTTTCTAGCCGGGGCATAAGGAATACTTAGAAAAAGTGAACAGGAGGGAAGTGCCACCGGCATGGTTTTGCTGTTCTTGAGACTTTCTATGTCTTGCATTTCCATTACCTCCAGGTGATCTACAGAAAGTGCCTCATGCTCAACCCCAACCTTGATTCCTCCAATAGAATTAAACTGGTTGACGTGTATCTTGGGAATGAGTCCGTGTTTTTTTCCGGCTGAAAGAATTTTGTGCGTATCGGCTACCGTAAAATACCCTTTCTCGCAAAAAATGTCCACGTAATCGGCAAGATTTTCTTCCGCTATTTTCGGCATCATTTCGTCCACAATGAGATCGAGGTAAGCTTCTTTGTTATCTTTAAACTCCTTCGGAACAGCGTGAGCCCCTAAAAAAGTGGCTTTTATGGGCAGGTCATAATTTTCTTTCAGCTTTTTAATCACCCTGAGCATTTTTAGCTCAGCTTCAGTAGTTAGCCCGTAGCCCGATTTAATCTCAATGGCCGTGGTACCCATACTCCTCACTTCTTCGAGCCTTTTTGCTGCTTGCAGGTAAAGATCTTCTTCAGAAGTTTCCTGTAGTTTTTTAGCCGAATTTAATATTCCGCCGCCTTTGTTAGCGATCTCCTCATAGGTGAGGCCTTTGATGCGGTCAACAAATTCCTGCTCTCTGTTTCCGGCGTAGACAAGATGTGTATGGGAATCTATCCAGCCCGGTAAAAGCATTTTTCCAGAGGCATCGATTTCTTCTGCAGCCTCGAAGGAGGGAAGATTTTCCATTTTTCCGAAATCTGAAATCTTCCCGTCCTCCACTAGCAGCCAGGCATTGTCGATAAGAGGCAATTCTTTCATTTCGCTGCCCTTCAGCAGCTTAACAGACTGCTCTCTGACCTGAAGCAGCTGTTTGATGTTTTTGAATAGTAGTTTCATATTTGTAAAGATAAAAAAGTGGTCGTAAAACTTCTCCCTTTGGCGTGAAAGCTTGAGTAAAATCACCTTTCTCACTACCCCGGCTTTTATTAATTCTTTTTACCTTAGTCAATATTTAATTTTCTCAACATGACCAAAAAAGAACAGGGGATCAATACACTTTGTGCCCATGCCGGGGAGCTTAAGGATGAGCAGTTTAAAGGGGCGGTTTCACCGTTATATATGTCTACTTCATATGCTTATGAGGATGTGGAGACCAAGCGCTATCCCAGGTATTTTAATACGCCTAATCAACAGGCGCTGGCAAAAAAGATGGCTCTCCTGGAACATGGGGAAGCCGCTTTAATATTTGGCAGCGGAATGGCTGCGGTGAGTACTTCCTTGCTGGCTTTTTTACAAAAAGGAGATCACGTGGTATTTCAGAAAACCCTTTATGGCGGCACCAGTAACCTGGTGGTGGAGGAGTTTGATAAATTCGGAATTGAGTATTCTTTCACCAAAGGCCTTACTTCCGAAGATTTTGAAAAAGAAATAAGGCAGAACACTAAGGTGATCTATATTGAAACGCCCTCTAATCCTTTGCTTACCGTGACAGATCTTGGAGTCATTGCAAAATTGGGAAAGAAACACGGGCTAATAAGTATGATGGATAACACTTTTGCTTCTCCGGTGAACCAGAATCCGCTGGACTTTGGGCTTGATATTGTAATACATTCGGCCACCAAATATATGGGGGGTCACAGTGATATACTTGCCGGTACGGTGATCTCTTCGGAAGAAAATATCAACAGGATCTTTCAATTAGCGAAGAATTTTGGCGGGAGTTTGAGTGATTATACCGTTTGGCTTTTAGAGAGAAGCATGAAAACGATGGGGCTAAGGGTTAAAGCTCAGAACCAGAATGCACAGCAGCTGGCCGAATTTCTTGAGCAGAAAGAAAATGTAGCGAAGGTGTATTATCCGGGGCTGAAATCACATCCTGATCATGACATTGCGAAAAAACAGATGAAAGGCTTTGGGGGAATGCTCTCTTTTGAACTTAAGGATCTTGACCCAGAGGTTTTTGTAAAACATCTTAAATTGATCAAGCTATCCATGAGTCTAGCCGGTGTGGAATCTACTATTTTGTCACCCACAAAGACCTCTCATGCTTTACTTTCGGCAGAAGAAAGAGCTTCCCAGGGAATCGCTGACGGTTTACTCAGGTTTTCTGTTGGAATTGAAGAGCCTGAGGATCTTATTGCGGATATTGAACAGGCCCTGGAAGAAACCATAAAAGATCATCTTGATATAAGAATTTAATAAAAGAAGAATGAAATTAGACATTTTAGCTATTGGTGCTCATCCCGATGATGTGGAATTAGGTTGTTCGGGGACCCTTGCAAAAGAAATCGCCCGAGGGAAGAAAGTGGGTATTCTTGACCTTACCCGTGGCGAACTGGGAACCCGTGGCAGTGCAGAAATAAGAGATAAAGAAGCCAAAGAAGCCGCAAGAATATTAGGCGTAAGAGTGAGGGAGAATCTGGAATTTAGTGATGGATTTTTCGTCAACAACGTGGCGCATCAATTGGAGATCATCAAGATTATAAGGAAATACAAGCCCGAGATAGTCTTGTGTAATGCCATAGAAGACAGGCATATAGATCATGGAAAAGGCGCACAGCTGGTAGCCGATTCCTGCTTTCTAAGCGGGTTAAAAAAGATTGAAACCATACATAATGGTCAGGCGCAGGGGGAATGGCGCCCCAAACATGTTTTTCATTACATCCAATGGAAGAATTTGGAGCCAGATGTAGTTGTAGATGTTTCAGGATTTATGGATAAAAAAATGGAGGCGGTGGAGGCCTATAGCTCTCAGTTTTTTGACCAGAACAGCAAAGAGCCCGAAACTCCAATTTCCAGCAGTAATTTTTTAGACAGTATTAATTACAGGGCCAGGGATTTAGGTCGATTAATAGGAGTAGAGCATGCTGAAGGTTTCAATGTGGACAGGCATGTGGCGGTGGATTCTTTGTTTGATCTCAAGTAAAAAAAGCGTTTTTTTTCTTTTGTAGAAGAAAGGAATTGTACTACATTTGCATCCGATTAAAATGGTGGTTGTAGCTCAGCTGGTTAGAGCGCTGGATTGTGGTTCCAGAGGTCGCCGGTTCGAACCCGGTCTTCCACCCAAAAAGCTTCTTGTGAAAACGAGGAGCTTTTT
>JBAVJE010000075.1:0-2940 GCA_049687615.1 Salinimicrobium sp.
AACCAGTGCCGTTAGGAACATTAAAACAGGAAACGCCAGGGTATGCCACATAAGCCGCGCTTCAACGGTAAAAACTTCACTGCCGGTATAGATAAATATGGCTATAGCAATAAAAAAGGCTACCACCAATAAAGGCTTTAATATTTTTTCAGCATTGAAGTTGCCAACATGAAGGATCTTTAACAATTTAGGTACTTTGTCCTTTCTGGTTTTAACCCTTAAGAGCAGTATAAAATAGATAACCACTACTGCAGATATAACCGGTATGAATAAGGAACCTATAGACATCCAGGAAGTTGGTGTGAAATGCAGGTAAAAATTGAGGAATCTTCCAGGTTGGTGCAATTCACTCATTAGGGAAAGAGGTCCAACGATGCCACCAACAAAAGCTATGGCGACGGCTGCCATTTCCACGTCCATTTTATTGTTGGTACGTGGTCCCTTGTCGGAAAAAAACCAACGATAATTTACCGCTACTAAAAGTGCACAGGCAGCCAAGCCTATAAAAAAGAAATATTGAACCGACCATGGTAGCCAGGCTACAATTTCGGAATTAATGTTAATTTCTCTTATCATATTTTTTCAATTTACCAGAGGGATTTCTGTCCTATTATTTCGTCATCAAAAGCTGAAGACAGCCCTATGTAATAAACCCTGGGAATAGTCCCGGCTTCTTTTTTCAACACCCGTATATCGTGTTGATGATCTCTCAACCTTTTATTAATGATACTCTCTGGGGCGTTCATATCGCCAATAATGCGGGCACCACCAACACACGACTCTACGCAAGCTGGTAATAGCCCGGCCTCCAGCCTATGTACGCAAAAAGTGCATTTATCTGCCGTATGAATTTCCGGATTAATGAAACGGGCATTATAGGGGCAAGCCTGCACACAATAGGCACAACCTACACAGCGTTCATTATCCACCACCACAATCCCGTCTTCCCGTTGAAAAGTAGCCTGTACCGGGCAAACCGGAACACATGGCGGATCATCGCAGTGGTTACAAAGCCTTGGGAGCATTACATTGGTCACATGGTTTCTATCATCGTAAAATTCATATTGGTCTACTGTGGTTCGAAAATGACCAAGAGGAGTGTTGTTTTCAATGTTACAACTTACGGTGCAGGCTTGACACCCAATACATTTTCGTAAATCGATTAGCATCCCATAACGTTTGGTAACATCTCCTTCCCTTCGGGGAGGCTGATCATTTATAATCGTATCGCAAGAAATGGTAGTCAGGGCAGTGGCAGATAAGGCACCAATTGATTTTAAAAATTCTCTTCGTGGTAAACCCATAGTAATCCATTTAAAAATTTGATAAACCTATGCCATGTTCAGGCTTTAAATGCAGGAACCTAAATTTACGAATAAAATATTTTTAAAATTCTTGTTTTTATTTAAATATTTTTTAAGTAATTAAATGATAATCAGTGTATTGTATGCTAATAATGTAAATTGGTCAAAAAATTATCTGTTCCCGAAGAGGTTGAGAATGCTCCCTGGTTAATGGAAGATTTCTGAAGGGATTTCTTCAATTAACGAATAATAAGTTACCCGACATTATAATATTTATTATCACATTACACGTAGAGTGGATGAGATTGTAATTGTTTCCAGTCATAATTTAGGAACAGCTACGATTGAGAATGTCATTAATGAGCACGAACTGATCATGGAGTGTACCGTGGTGGGCTTTCCTCACGATTTGAAAGTGAACGCGTTTTATGCGTATGTCATGGTATATGACAACGTAGAATCTTCCGAAGATCTTGAATAGGAAATAAGAGATTTGGTAACCGATACTGTTGGTTCCATTGAAAACAAGATAAAATACAATTCGTGACCAGCCTTTCCAAAAAACGAGGCGCTATTCCAGCATCAGCAACAATCTTAATCGGGTGTTATTTCAAAATCACTAATCATTTCAAGAAGGACCTCTTCTGTCTGTGAAAAATGCGGCTTTGAGGTCCTTTTTCTATTCACTTTTTCAAAGTAGGGCACAATCTCACCGGTTTCATAAGATTCTAATATCATTGGGTGTACGTAATAGCTTCTGCAAACGCTTCTGGTGTTGCCCAGGGCTTCGGCTGCTGTGTCCAAAGCTTTTATAATGTTACTCTTGTTTTCCTTTTCCTCTTCCAAATGTCCTAAATCTTTTAAGGTCTCAAAAAAGATCTTTGTGGCACTCCATGTTCTAAAATCCTTGGCAGAGAAAAGTTCATCGCTTACCTCCTGAATATAATTGTTGACCATTCCGCTGTCGACGGTCTTTTTGTTCCCGCCTTCATCAATGTACTTAAACAGCTCCCACCCGGGTATTTCCTCACATTGATTGACCAGTTTGACCAGCTTTTTGTTCCTTACGGTGATCGAATGCTCAATTCCGCGCTTGCCTACAAACTTAAATTTCATTTTTCCCCTGGAAACTTTTACGTGCCGGCTTCGCAAAGTGGAAAGGCCATAAGATTTATTTTGCCTGGCGTAAGTGTCATTGCCAATCCTTATGTGCGTTTCCTCCATCAACCTGATGACCAAAGCGAGCACCTTTCTTTGGGGCATTCCTCTTAGATCCAGATCCTGATCAACATTTTTCCTGATCTTTGGCAAGGCCTTGCCGAAAGCTACCATTTTAAAAAATTTGGTGCGGTTCCTGAATTTTGTCCAGTCAGGATGGTACATGTACTGCTTCCGCTGTTTGGAATCGATCCCTACTACCTGCAGATGCCCTTCAGAAAAAGGACAGATTTTCACCTTTTCCCACGCGGGAGGGATGACCAGCTTCTTTATTCGTTCCAGATCTTTTATAGATTTCAAGGGTACCCCATCTTTAAGGTATTGATAACCCTTTCCTTTTTTTCTGCGTTCAATGCGAAGATCCTCCTCAGAAACATAAAGTAGATTTGCTTTCTCGGCGGCCTGACCGGGATTGGTG
>JBAVJE010000076.1:0-3164 GCA_049687615.1 Salinimicrobium sp.
GCACCAACACATTGGCACCTTTCACTTTCATATCGTTCTTTAGCATGAGTTTTACTACTTCGCTGCTAACATACTGCCCCATACTGTCATTCATTCGTCTCCCGGCTAGTATGATCTCGGGATGATAGCCAATTTCCTGGGCTTTTTGAGCCAGGTAATATGGATCAACTCCAATACAATGCCCTCCAACCAAACCAGGTTTAAAGGGCAGGAAATTCCATTTGGTTCCGGCAGCTTCCAGCACATCCTGGGTATCAATGTCCATCATGTTAAAAATCTTTGCCAGTTCATTAACAAAAGCAATATTGATATCGCGTTGCGAATTTTCAATCACCTTTGCTGCTTCCGCCACCTTGATCGTCGGCGCAAGATGTGTTCCAGCCGTAATAACCGAGGCATACAAATCGTTCACTTTAATCCCCACTTCGGGGGTTGAACCTGCTGTAACCTTCAAGATCTTTTCTACCGTGTGTTCTTTGTCTCCCGGGTTGATCCTTTCAGGAGAATAACCTACGAAAAAGTCCTCATTATATTTCAGCCCACTTACCTTTTCCAGCACGGGCACACATTCTTCTTCGGTAGCTCCAGGGTATACTGTAGATTCATAGATGATAATATCTCCCTTTTTCAAGACCTTTCCAACGCTTTCACTGGATTTATATAACGGTGTTAGATCGGGCCTGTTATTTTTATCAACAGGAGTAGGCACTGTCACTACATAGTAATTACAATCTTTAATATCCTCCAACTCATAAGAACAATATAATCCGGTTTTTTCAGGATCATTCTCTAAAGGTGAGGAAGGCAGTAGGACCGACTGTAATACGTCATTTTCCACTTCCAGGGTAGTATCTCTTCCCTGCCGAAGTTCTTCCACTCTCTTCTTATTAATATCAAATCCTATCACAGGATATTTGGTAGCGAATAAACGTGCCAGAGGGAGTCCTACATAACCCAGGCCGACCACGGCGATTCTTTTATTTGTCATTTTTAAAATTGAAAGTTTTATTAAAGATTTTCCCAGTACCATTTGACAGCCTCTTTAAGCCCATCTTCAATTTTATACTGAGGTTCATATCCCATTAATTTTTTTGCTTTTTCGACGGAAGCCAATGAATGGGGAATGTCCCCTGCCCTATTGGGCCCATGTTTCACTTCGACATCGCCTATTTGAGGATCAAAATCTGAAAGATATTTTTTCAATAATTGAGTTAACTCCTTAAGATTAGTCCTGTCCCCAACCGCTGTATTATAAACCTCATTTAAGGCATTTTCATTATCTGTAGTTAGTGCCAGAAGGTTCATCTGGACGACATTGTCAATATATGTAAAATCTCTCGAATAGGTGCCATCTCCGTTGATCACAGGATTTTCATGAGCCATGAATTGCATCACAAATTTTGGGATCACCGCAGCATAGGCTCCATTAGGATCTTGTTTTCTACCAAAGACATTGAAATATCTGAGTCCTATAGTATCCATACCATAGGTTTGATGAAAAATATCTGCGTAAAGTTCGTTCACATATTTTGTGATGGCGTAAGGAGAAAGTGGCTTTCCTATCTTATCCTCTACCTTGGGCAATGCTTCTGAATCGCCATAGGTGGATGAACTGGCTGCATAAACGAATCTTTTCACTTCAGCATCTCTTGCAGCCACGAGCATATTCAGAAACCCTGAAATATTTACGTCATTACTTGTTATTGGATCATTAATAGATCTGGGAACAGACCCTAAGGCAGCCTCGTGCAAAACAAAATCTACTCCTGCAACTGCTTTTTTACAGTCTTCCATGTTTCGAATATCCCCTTCTATTAAGGTAAATTTCGGATGGTTAATAAAGACGGATAAATTTTCTCTTTTTCCAGTAGAGAAATTATCAAGACAGATTACTTCAGCATCCAGTTCCAATAATTTCTCACAAAGATTAGAGCCAATAAACCCTGCACCTCCTGTAACCAGTATTTTTGAAGAACTAAGTAATTCAAAATTTTTGCTGTTCATTAAAATAAATTTGGGTTGATTTTAAGTTTGCGTGCCAAAGGTAAAATATATAAAGAAGCTTATTCCTAATTATCTCTTAAAGAACTTTCTTTCTGTGGAAATTGGCTACTTTCATAATGAACCACTTCTGTTTCAATGAGTATTTTTTCTTTTGGACCTGTATTTCTCCGGTTAACCCTGTTAATAAGCACATCCATAGCTTTTTCCCCCATTTCTTCGGGAGACTGATCAACAAAACTAACTGAAGGAGTAAGATACTTAGCCAGGCCTCCGCGAATAAATCCTATAATCTTGAGGTCTTCAGGAATCCTTAACCCATTTTCATAGGCCAACCTGTAGGTAAGCATAGTACTGTCAAAATCGCTACACAAAACAGCTTCCACCTTATCTTCCAAAAGCATCTTGAGCGTCTTTTCTTTGAGGCTTTCAATTTTTGCAGAATTGGCTATGTAATAATTTTGTTCCTCGTGCAAAGCTTGTTTATAACCTTCTATACGAGCTTTTCCTACTCCCATATGATGAATTGAGGTAGCCAACCCAATTTTATGCAGTCCCTTATTCTGAAGATCTCTCGTCGCGTCAAAAAATATTTTTCGATCATCGATTCCCACTTTGTCTACCGGCATGTCAAAATCAATCCTGTCATAAAGAACTACCGGAATATCATACTGAATGATATTTCTAATATGCTCAAGATCCTTTTTTCTCTGCGTTTCTTCTGCAATTGCTATTAACACGCCATCAACAAAACCCGAAGTTAGCATTTCGGCTATTTGTTTTTCCCGTTCATGTGATTCATTAGAAATATAGGTGATCACCTGTAAGCCTTCGCGTTGCGCCCTTGCTTCCATTCCCGAGAGTACTTTGGCGAAAAAAGAATTAGCAATGTTAGGGATGATCACTCCTATTGTTCCGCTTTTACTGCTTTTAAGGTTTACGGCGGTTGGATTAGGCCGGTACTTGTGCAGTGCAGCCAGCTCTTTTACCCGCTGAATAGTCTTCGGACTAATCTCAGGGCTGTCGTTCAAAGCTTTAGAAACTGTCGAAACAGAAACGTTGAGCAATTTGGCAAGTTCCTTTAATGTAATTCTACTTTTCATAGGGAAAGTTTTCAGGATTAAGAACAAATGTAAATAAAGCCAACGAAAAAAGTTTCGTTG
>JBAVJE010000077.1:0-2889 GCA_049687615.1 Salinimicrobium sp.
TCATTAAGAAAGAATTCGATTTTACTACCGTATTTGAAAAATCGGGAGGAACCGAGACAGCAACCTACCCACAGGTAATCGACTATTACGAAAATCTTGCTGAAGCTTTTCCAAGCATCAGCCTGCAAACCATTGGCGAAACCGACAGTGGAGAACCGCTTCATCTCGCCATCTACAGCCGAAACGGAGACTTTGACCTGGAATCTTTAAGAAAGGACAATGCGATTTTGTTAATCAATAACGGAATCCATCCGGGAGAAAGCGACGGCATTGACGCAACTATGATGCTTTTTAGAGATCTGGCGCAGGATTCTATCCCGCTTCCGAAGAACACGGTAATTGCGACCATTCCGGTATATAACGTAGGCGGAGCATTGAACAGAAATTCGTTCACCCGCACTAATCAAAACGGACCAAAAAGTTACGGCTTCCGCGGAAATGCTCGAAATTTTGATCTAAACCGTGACTTCATAAAAGCAGACACTAAGAACACCCGCTCCTTTTACCAGATCTTTCATAAGGTCGATCCTGATGTGATGATTGACACCCATGTGAGCAACGGAGCCGATTACCAGTACAGCCTCACCCACCTCTTCACGCAACATAATAAATTGGGTGGAGAAGCAGGAAAATATGTGAAGGTGGACCTGATGCCCGCACTTGAAAAAGCTCTGCGGAAAAAAGACTGGGACATCACGCCCTATGTGAATGTTTTTAATGAGGTGCCAGAAAAGGGATTTTCGCAGTTCCTCGATACACCCCGCTATTCCACCGGTTATAGCTCCTTATGGAATACTTTTGGCCTCATGGTAGAAACTCATATGCTAAAACCTTACGACAAAAGGGTCTTAGGCACATATGAGACCTTGAGATCTATGATCGACATTACCGATGAAGATGCAATGCTGATCAAAAAACTTAAAAACCAGGCCAGGAAAAATTTCCCTTCCAAAGAAAGTTATTCTTTTGGATTTGAAGTAGACAGCAACAAAACCTCCACCCTTCAATTTAAAGGTTATGAAGCCGAGACGATAAAAAGTGAGGTGACAGGATTTGACCGTCTTAAATATGACCGGGATAAGCCTTTTACGAAAGAGGTCACCTATTACGATTATTTTAAACCCACACAAAAGGTAACACTGCCAAAAGGTTATGTGATTCCGCAGGGATGGTGGCCGGTGTTGGACTTGTTGAAGTTAAACGGCGTGGAAATGCAGCCATTCAAAAAAGATACCTTGTTACCGGTGCAGGTTTACAGAATCAAGGATTATCAAACGGCAACAAGCTCATACGAAGGACATTATCCGCATTCGAATACAAAAGTGAGTGCGAGCATGGAAAAAGTACGCATTCAAAAAGGGGATTTTTTCATCCCTATCAAGCAGAAAACTGCCCGGTACCTTATGGCCACTTTAGAACCACAGGCCACCGATTCTTTCTTTAACTGGAACTTCTTCGACAGTATTTTACAACAAAAAGAAGGGTTTTCCCCATACGTTTTCGAGGATATCGCGAGAGAATTTTTAGATGATAATCCCGAAGTGGAAGAGAAATTTATTGAAAAGAAGAAAAATGACAAAGAATTTGCCAACAGCTGGTATAAGCAACTGCAATGGATACATAAAAGATCTGACCACTACGAAAGGGCGCATTTAAGATACCCTGTTTATAGGGTGAACCGTTAAAAAGTGAACTTTTGAGTTATTTTTTTGCCGCCTCGTGCTCCGGAAATAATAACCTGATATTGGCATAAGATTTCTTTAGAGCTTTCATGGCCTTCTCCCTGTCTTTCCATTTGGCTTTTTCAATACCTTCTTTTACCTCGGGTACAAGTTCGCCTTCATAATCGGTCGTCATTTCGTACCAGAAGGTAACTTTGAGCTTATATTTTCCCTTACGCTGAAAAACATGGTAGGTCTTTTGCAAAAAACGGGTAATCTCCAGGTTTTTAACGCCTGTCTCCTCTTCCACCTCTCTTATAGCGCCTTCTTCAAGGCTTTCGCCTTTTTCAATTTTTCCTTTTGGAAGATCCCAGCGGCCATTGCGGTGAATAAAAAGCACCTCCCCCCGGGGGTTTAAGACGAGACCGCCACCGGCTTCCACCACAGGCAGTTTCTTGAAAAGATGCTTCAGCAAATTCTCCTCTTTTTTGTGGTAGAGATTAACGTAGAAAAGTTTTCCTTTGTTGATTTTTTTAATGATCCTTTTAAATTTCACCTCTTTTAACGGAAAAGATGTATATTTTTCATCATAATCCTCTTCCGTAGAAAGAATGATGGGGATGTCATTTACAAAAACTTTATACATTTGCAATATGATTTTAGAAAAGGAAACAGCACGAAAAACCGCTGAGTTACTATTGCAAATTAAGGCAATAAAATTAGATGCACAACAAGGTTTTCAATGGGCCAGTGGATGGAATTCTCCAATCTACTGTGACAATCGCATCATTCTTTCTTATCCGCCTATCCGGAATTTTGTGCGGGAAAATATGGCCCGGCAAATCGAACAGCTCTATGGAAAACCCGACGTTATTGCGGGCGTAGCCACAGGAGCTATAGGCATAGGCATGCTCGTGGCCGAATATCTTAGTCTTCCTTTTGTGTATGTTAGACCCGAAGCTAAAGGCCATGGTCGCAAAAACCAAATCGAAGGTAAGCTTGACCAGGGACAAACGGTGGTGGTCATCGAAGACCTCATAAGCACGGGAAAAAGCAGCCTTAATGCGGTAAGAGCATTGGAAGAGGCCCAGGTGCACATCAAAGGCATGCTGGCCATTTTCTCCTATGGCTTTGATACTGCTTCAGAAAATTTTAAAGAAGAAGGTGTGGAACTCCACACCCTGAGCAACTACGAGTACCTGCTGGAGGTCGCCCTAAAAACAAACTA
>JBAVJE010000078.1:0-2829 GCA_049687615.1 Salinimicrobium sp.
AATTCAGGAACTCATTGAACGACTATCTGAATCTAAAAAAGAGTTGAATTCACTACAAAATAAGGTTTCTGAGCACATGAAAGGGCTTGAACGCCTTGTAGAAAATATTGATGAGCCCAAAGAAGGCCGTATCTATAGAGAGGAACATAAAAAGGTCCTCAAAGAGAGAAATGAATTTTCAAAAACCTTTAAATCTCTTAAAAAAGACATTTTCGAAGCAGTTTCCCAGGCATTGAAACAACAAAAACAAAAACGTCTTTTATCATAAATCTTTAAATCGAAAAATATCCTGCAGCCATAACAATGCAGGTCATTTGGAATTATATAGTACAAGAAAATCCGGAAATTCTTCCTGGGGCAAATCCCCCATTTTTGTTCTATTTAGCCTCCCCTAACCTTCCCAAGCGGTATTTATAAAAAAATCCTACTTATATTTATTAATGTAAATACTTTAATTACAAATAGTTATGGAAGCAAAAAGCAATATTAAATGGTTCATGAGTTTTTTGCTCATGTTTTTCTTTGCAATAGGAATCGCGCAGGATGAAGATCAATCTTCAATTGGAGAAATAGTCTACCGGGAATACCAGCAGAATGGTATTGAAAAGGCAATTTTAAAATACAAAGACCTCAAGAAAAACGAATCCGAAGCTTATAATTGGAATGAATGGGAGCTTAACAGGGTTGGCTATACCATCATGCAGGAAGAAGGAGATATGGATGCAGCCGAAAAAATCTTCCGCTTAAACATGGAAGAATATCCCATGGCCGCAAACCCTTATGATTCTTATGGCGATTACCTACTCGAAAAGGGAAATTCTAAAGAAGCCCGGGAATACTTCAAAAAGTCGATTTCAATTGCTGAAAAATCTGATAATGAAGATGAAAGAACGAGGATCCTTGAGGCATCGAAGATAAAGCTTGCAGATGTTGAAAAAAAAGATAAACAGCTCGATTTTTTGATTGGTGATTGGGATGTGGCATCAACCGTCTACAATGACGGTAAGGAAGTAAATAAGCTAACGGGAAAAGACCTTATCACTTATCAAGAAGATGCAAATGCACTTCTTATTCGACACCGCAATGACAAAGATGGTTCCGAAGGTATGCGTATGGTAGCCTATGACGCTATTGATGATGAATTTGATATGGCATACATAAATCCCACCAATTTGCAGGGAATTCGAGTGTCACATATGAAGGTGAAAACTATTGATAATAACAAATATGAACTAATGGTCCATTATGAAGACAGGACCGGAAAAGAAATCCATGCAAAACATGAACTTACAAAATCATCTGATAATGAAATAGATTGGGTGATTTTTGAGCAGGATGACCAGGAGCAATGGCAAAAAGTTTACGCCATGCAAATGAAAAAGTGAAATACGGTAAGTTTTTCTTGAAAGGAAGAGGGATGTCCTCTTCCTTTTTATTATGTCAAAACCATTCGTAATACTATCTTTGCAGCTGGAAAAATTGATCCCATGAAGATTTCATATAACTGGCTTAAGCAATTCATAAAAATTAACCGTAGTGCTGACGAAACTTCAGAACTTCTTACAGATCTTGGTCTGGAAGTGGAAGGAATCAGCAATTTTCAAAGCGTTAAAGGAGGATTAAAGGGAGTAATTATTGGTGAAGTTGTTTCCTGCGAACCCCATTCCAATGCCGACAGGCTGAAAGTAACCAAAGTAAATTTGGGGAATGGCGAAGAAGTTCAAATCGTTTGCGGCGCCCCCAATGTTGCGACCGGCCAAAAAGTACCGGTAGCCACTGTTGGGACTACTCTTTACGACGAAAAAGGGACTCCCTGGGAGATTCGTAAAAGCAAAATAAGAGGCGAAAGCAGCCATGGGATGATTTGTGCCGAAGACGAACTTGGCCTCGGAAAAAGCCATGAGGGCATCATGGTTCTTGCCGATGAATCAATTCCGGGAACCCCTGCATCTGAACTCTTTGAAATTGAAGATGACAAGGTTTTTGAAATTGGTTTAACTCCCAACCGCGCAGATGCTATGAGCCACTGGGGAGTTGCTCGTGATCTAAAAGCTGGACTTCAGCAACTGGGAGAAACACAAGAGTTAATCACCCCTTCGGTAAGCAGTTTTCATGTTGACAGCCGTAGTTTTAGAATTCCTGTAAAAATACATCATGCAGAGCTGGTACCTCGTTATTGTGGGGTTACCATTTCTGACGTGAAAATTTCTGAATCCCCAAAATGGCTTCAGAATCGCCTGAAAGCCATTGGAATCACCCCAAAAAACAATGTTGTAGATGTTACCAATTATGTAATGCATGAACTTGGCCAACCCCTACACGCTTTTGATGCAGACAAGATCACTGGAGGAGAGATCAATGTCCAAACGCTTCCTGCAAGAACAAAATTCACCACATTAGACGAGGTGGAAAGAGAGCTGCACGAAGAAGATCTTATGATATGTGATGCTGAAAAACCTCTCGCTCTTGCAGGAGTTTTTGGAGGTATTGGCAGCGGAGTGAGTGAATCTACCACAAGATTGTTTATTGAGAGCGCTTATTTCAATCCGGTTACCGTACGAAAGACCGCTAAAAGACATGGTCTTAATACAGATGCATCTTTCAGATACGAAAGAGGTATTGATCCAAATATCACCGATTATGCCCTCAAGAGGGCTGTTTTGCTTATTCAGGAATTTGCCGGTGGAAATATCACCAGTGACATTGACGACTATTATTCAAAAAAAATAGAAGATTTTCCGGTTTTCCTCACTTTTGAAAAGATCAATACGCTTATAGGTCAGAATCTTTCTAAGGAAACCATTAAATCTATTTTAGCCTCTCTTGAAA
>JBAVJE010000079.1:0-6518 GCA_049687615.1 Salinimicrobium sp.
CACTAGGAGTTTTCTCATCATCCCAATACATTCTAAGTACAATTTTCTTAAGATGGTTTTCTTCTCCGCTTGCAATTGTAAACCAAATATGCTTTATAATTCCTGGACCATCCACTTCACCAATAGTACGGGTTTCACCTGGTTTTATTTTATCTTTCCAATTCCCATCATCGTTTGCTCCGCTTCTGTCGTAACTCGAAATACGCATAGATTCATAATTCCTAAGCTGATAAAGTTCGGCACCGTCATCATATCCTGAATTCTGCTGCGAGCGCATTAGCGTCACCCCCATCAGCAGCAGTAATAAAATAATTTTTTTCATGGTTTTTAGTGTTTAAAGATTAATTGTTCTTCTAAGAAGTTAGAAAATTCCTTGTATTTTTGATATCTACTATCGTAAATGGTTTTTTTATCTTCATCTGGAAGGTAAACATTGCTGAAACCGGCTCCCATATTTTCCATAGCTTCGGAAACATCTTTGTAAATCCCACTCATAGTCGCAGCAAACATGGCAGCTCCCATTGCGGTAGTTTCTTTAGCTGCGCTAACTCTTATAGGAAGCCCTAAAACATCTGCCATTACCTGCATAATAAATGGCGATTTGAGCGCGACTCCACCCGAACCTATCACTCCTTCGATAGGAATTCCTTCTGAAACAAATCGTTCAATGATTCTACGTGCGCCAAAACAGGTACTTTCTACCAGGCTTCTGAAAATGCTTACCGCATCGCTGGCAAGATCGAGTCCGCCAACCCCTCCTCTTACATAAGGATTCACATCAGGCGTACGCCGACCATTGAACCAGTCAACAGCAATTTCAGCATCAGGGTCAAAATCCCTTTTTTCAGCCTCTTTGTTTAAACATTCTAAAAGTTTATCTTTTTCGGCTTCCTTTCTTTCAGAATCTACCGACCAAAGTAGCAGATCTGCAAACCAGGAAAAAATATCTCCAAAGGCCGACTGTCCTGCTTCCATGCCGATCATACCGGGAATAATAGAACTATCTGCCTGTCCACAGATGCCCTTTACAATTTTTGAATTATTGACTGGTACCACGAGCATGTCACAGGTAGAAGTTCCCATCACCTTACTCAGGTAGTAGGGTTTTATCCCTGCCCCTACGGCACCCATATGGGCATCCAGGGCGCCGACCCCCACAAAAACATTCCTGGAAAGACCGAGTCGGTTCGCCCATTCCTCACAAAGCTTCCCAGCTGGGATACTTGCTGGGTAGGTTTCCGAAGAAAGGCTGTTTTTGATTTTTTTTAACCGCGGGTCCAAAAGATCAAAAAAGTCGGTAGAAGGAAAACCATTATGTTCTTTGGACCAAAGTGCTTTATGCCCCGCTGCACAGGTACTCCGCCTCATTTTTCCAAGATCCGTTTCTCCCGTTAAGAGATAAGGCATCCAATCGCAATGCTCTACCCAGGAATGCATGGCCTCACTAACTTCTGCATCATTTTTTAAAACGTACAACAGTTTGGACCAAAACCATTCGGAAGAGTATAAACCGCCGGAAAACCTTAGATAATCAAAACTTGAATTTTTAGCAATTTCATTGATATATTCGGCTTCCTCAATGGCGGTGTGATCTTTCCAAAGGAAAAACATCGCATTAGGATTTTCGGCAAATTTATCCTGAAGCGCCAATGGCTGACCATTTTCATCCACGGCCACGGGAGATGATCCTGTTGTATCAATGGAAAGCCCCTTTATATTCTCCGATATCGTTTTCGAACAACTATCAAGACAATCTTTTATGACATATTCCAGCCCTTCTAAATAATCTTTTGGATGTTGGCGAAATTGTTTTATGGAAGCTTTGCAATATTGCTTTTTCTCCCATCTGGGATACTTGAATTCAGAAGAAACTATATTTTTTCCATTTTGAGTATTGACAATGATTGCCCTTACGGCACTTGTTCCGAAGTCAACACCAATGACAAATCCATTCCTTTCCATATCGATTACGCTTTTACCTCTGTGGGGATTTCTTCTGATTTTTCTATGACTTTTTCGTGATTTTTTTCTAACCTATCCTGAATAACTCCATAAATCGCGACCACACCAAAACAGATCAACGGAATAAAAAAAGCCAGATTAATGCTATGAGTAAGATCTGATACCTGCCCCTGAACTGCTGTTAGGACGGCTCCTCCAAGAATTGCCATTATCAATCCCGAACCACCTATCTTAGCATCATTCCCCAAGCCCATCATTCCTAACCCGTAAATTGTTGGGAACATTAGAGACATAAATCCGGAAATAAACACCAGTGCAATCACCCCGGGCATACCGCTGCCATAAATAACTATTAAAGTGCTTATCATTCCCAACACTGCACTGGTAAGTAAAAGATTCCTTGGGCTTATGTACTTCATAAGTCCTGTAAAAATGAACCGTGAAAGGGAAAAAAGGATCAGTGATGCCAGGTAATATGAAGAAGAATCATCTTCATTCAAATTCAGCTCCTGCATCACGTACCGAATCGTGAATGACCAGACGCCGATTTGCGCCCCCATATAAAAGAACTGTGCAATCACCGCCCAGCAATAATTCTTATTTCCTAAAAGTCTTTTGATGCTCGGCCCTAATTCAACTTTTGCAAAAACTTCCGAAGCCCTGGGCATCTTAGTGAATTTTACCATAAGCCAGATGACCACCAGTACAAATGCCACTCCCACATAGGGCCCCATCACAGAGGTAAGCTCTTCTGACTGGATACTTTGCAACTGCTCGGTAGTCATTTGAGCTCTTTCCTCAGCACTGGAGAGATTAAGATGGCTCAAAATGAAAATTTTGCTCAACAATACACCCGTTATAGAGCCAATAGGGTTAAATGACTGGGCGAGATTGAGCCTTCTGGTTCCAGTTTCCTCAGGTCCCATTGCAATGATATAAGGATTTGATGCCGTCTCTAGAATCGACAGGCCTCCTGCCAGGATAAAAAGTGCCGCCAAAAAATGCCCATACATCATGGTTATACTTGCAGGGTAAAAAAGTAAAGCTCCTATAATGAATAATCCCAAACCTGTGAGTACACCGGTCTTGTAGGTATATTTTTTAATCAAAATAGCCGCGGGAAGGGCGAGTAAGAAATATGAACCATAGAAGGCCAATTGGATCCACGAAGTCTGAAAATCGGTCATACTCATAATCCGTTTAAACGCGGCGAGTAACGTATCGGTCATATTATTGGCTAAACCCCACAAAAAGAATAGACTGGTAACCAGAATAAAGGGCCATTTATTTCCTGAAGTGATTATGGAAACAGAAGCTTTACTTTTCATTTTTGAACTAATATTTATTTATAAAGAGGTCCATAGGCAGTACAGGCGCGAAAATCAGCACCTTCTTTTTCCATTCCGAATGCATTCCACGAAGAAGGTCGGAAAACTTTTTCTGAAGCTACATTATGCATATTCACAGGAATTCTCAACATGGAAGCCATCGTAATCAAATCTTCTCCAATATGGCCGTAACTTATCGCACCATGATTAGAACCCCAGTTATACATCACAGAATACACATCTTTGAATGCTGGCGAATTGTCAAGCCGCGGAACGAACCACGTAGTTGGCCAGGTTTGGTCGGTTCTTTCGTCTAAAGACTGATGCACATTTTCTGGAAGATCAATCGTCCAGCCTTCAGCAATCTGAAGCACCGGGCCTACTCCCTTCACAATATTGATACGGCACATTGTTACCGGGATTCCCCCCTTTGTTGAAAATTTAGAGGAAAATCCTCCTCCCCGGAAATACCCAAGGTTTGCAGGATACCAGGTGGTGGCATCCAAGCATCTTTCTACTTCCTCTTCGGTGATCTCCCAGAAAGGTTTCAGCACGTTTTTTCCATCTTTTTGCTGCTGCCCACTTCCATCTAAAGCTGCCGAGCCCGAATTAATCAGGTGAATGAAACCATTTTCGGCTTTTCCTTCAGGTTTCCAACCTGTAGCATTTTCTACCGCTTCCGGACTCCAGTAAGTCCTCACATCGGCAAAAATCTGGGCGGTGTTGGTAAGCAGGTAATTGAAGAGCATTGAAATTCCGTTAAGCGAATCGTTTTCGGTGGCGACCATATAGGGTGCCCGTATGCCGTTCCAATCAAAAGAAGAATTGAGAATAGCTTCCGAAAAATCTCCATTTGGCATAAAATCGGTCCATTGTCGCTGCCCCTGGAAGCCCGAAACGATCGCGTCGTGCCCCAAAGCTTCTTCTCCAAAGCCTTTTTCTTTGAGTTTGGGATTGCCTTCCATAAGATCCCTGAGAATAAGGGTCATTTTCACCACGTATTCCCAGTCTTTATCTTTCTGTTCCCTGGAACGCTTCTTACCAGATTGATTGAAATCGGTTCCTTCCTTGCAGTTTTGCTTTGTCCACTCCAGCGCTTTCTGAAATTCATCTTCATCATAAATTTTCTGTTCAACTCTTCTGATAATTTCCGAAGAATCAACATATTCATTGCGCATTCCCAGGTATTCCTGGAAGAAATCGGCAAAAATCTCTGAGCCTACGATTCCCATGGAAACACCTCCTACCGCCAGATAAGATTTTCCTTTCATAAGTGCGACAGCGATCCCGGCTTTGGCAAACCGTAATAATTTTTTCTTTACATCATCACTAATGCTCTGATCTTCCATCTCCTGAACGTCCTTTCCATAAATACTAAAAGCAGGAAGCCCTTTCTGGTTATGGGCGGCAAGCGTTGCGGCCAGGTAAACTGCCCCCGGACGCTGGGTACTATTGAGACCCCAGATCGCCTTCGGTATATGCGGATCGAAATCCATCGTCTCTGTACCATATGCCCAGCAGGGAGTAACCGAAAGGGACACTCCTACATTTTCCCTTTTAAATTTCTTTGCACAGTTGGTCGCCTCCTTAACGCCCCCAATACAGGAATCGGCAATGACGCATTGTACGGGTTCCCCATTGGGATACTTAAGTTCGGTTCTGAAAAGTTCGGCGACATTTTTAGCCATATTCATGGTAATCTCTTCCAGGGATTCCCTCACTCCGCCTAATCTTCCGTCAATAATAGGCCTTATCCCTACTTTGGGATAATCGTTAGATTTTATCATAATATTTGGTGATTTTATTTTAAAATACCTGCTGAATATCCTCTAAATGGACGTTCAACAGCTTCTTGCTTATGCTATCGAGTTGTGACTTATTGCCGGTAAAATGAAAAACACTATGGTTATGCTGCAAAGATTTTCCAGGTTCTAGAAAAGCAGCAGGTGAAACACTTTCAATTTCATAAAAAGGCCCCATTTGCGAACCATCTTCCAACGGGCCGTCATTATAAGCATTTACCGCATCTCCCTTGTAGGGATCTTTAGTATCGGTCCATTCCTGGTTCAAGTAGACGGCATCTTTATCCAAGTCGTAATAGGTTATGGTAAGCGTCTGGCTTTTTGGATCATAACTTCCGCTCTTATCTTTGGCTCGATTTGGCGGAACTCCAAGTTTTCCACGGCTTTTACCGTCGGCTTTAAAAAAGATAGTTGAATTTTTATAAATTATCCGGTCTTTAGGAATTTCACCAAAATAATCGGTAGTGGCTATTTTGCCTTCGGTCTTCTCCTCAAATGGAACAATGATCACGGTTTCGGGAGACGGACTAAACATATCCAACATCCAGATGCAGGGAGCGCCGCTTTCTTTTGTCCAGGCCTCTTTTCCGGAATTGGTGATGCTATTTTCTGTGGAAAAGCCTACCGATTGAATGCTATCCAGTTTGATATCTAAAAGCGCTGAAATTTCTTTTTCTGAAAGTATCCTGATCGATCGATTAGCAGTGATATGAAGCTGGGTCCCGGCATAATTTACAATTTCCGTAGACATTTTCATGGCAACTTCATTTGAAGATTTTTCAACCACCTTCCAGGCTTCGCTATCTATAGCAGCCGGAGTTTTCCAGTTATCGTAAACCATTTTGGTTTTCGGTTTAAAGAAAAGAGAGTATTTACTCCCTTCAGGCCCCAGCCAGAAACGATTTTCACCGCCGTAAGCATTCATATGTTCGTCCTTTTCCTTATCAAAAACCTCGTAATTGATCCATCCAAAACTTTTACCCTCCAAGCCCTCGGCAGTTGAAGTGAAGACTTTGGCCTGATATTTTGGCGATACGAGTACGCTGCTTTTTCCGTTAGAAAGTACAACCAGAGAAGTATCTTTTTCTTGAAGAAATTTTTCATCAAAGCCAAAGGTTCCTTTTTGGTAATTTGTTTTCTTGTTCATGTTTCCCTTCTTATGTTGATTATCACCGCAAGATGTAATTATGAAGATTATCAAAAGGACCATCACTTTTAAAAAGGAGCTTAAAAATGCCTTCATAGTATTTAGAATTAAGATTTTATTCTCGTCAAATATATAGTTAAACGATTAAATAAAAAAATTATAATTTACCTTATCGAAAAATTTATGCTTAAAATTTTATCAAAAGGGAATTTTAGGGCACCTAAGTTTGTGAAAAATCGACCTTTCTGCCGCAGGATTTGCCAATTATCAAATCTCCGT